>NZ_LSIX01001098.1:0-1600 GCF_001556475.1 Methylobacterium sp. CCH5-D2
GACGCCGGCGGGCCCGGCACCTTCAAGGATCAGGTCCCGTTCCTGCGCGAGCCGGACGCGCGCCGGCTCGATCTGCGCGCCACGTTGCGCGACCCGTTCGAGGGCACCTACGTGCGCCGCTTCGAGGCGCGCAAGGCGGTCGAGGTCTGGGCGCTCATCGATCTCTCGGCCTCGATGCGCTTCCGCGGCACCGCCGACCGGATGGCGCTGGCCGGCGCGCTCTGCGCGAGTCTCGCCGCCTCCGCCACGCGCATCGGCGACGGCTTCGGGCTGATCGCCTGCGACGCCGCCATCCGCGAGGAGCTGTTCCTGCCCCCCACCCGGAGCCGTGCCGGGGCGGCGCTCGCGGCTCGGCGCCTCGCCGGGGCCGTGCCGGCGGGTGCGAGCGCCGCCGGTCTCGTGGCGGCCGCCTCCCGCATCGCCGGCCGGCCCAAGCTGGTCTTCCTCGTCTCGGATTATCGCTGGCCCGCTGCCCTGATCGAGCGGGTCTTCGCGGGCCTCGCCTTCCACGATGTGGTGCCGGTCGTCCTCGCCGACCCGGCCGAGGCGGAGGCGCTGCCCGAATGGGGCCTCGTCGAGCTGGAGGATCTGGAAGGCGCGGGCACCCGCCTCGTGCTGATGCGGCCGGCGCTCCGCCGACGCTGGATCGCCGCGGAGCAGGAGCGGCTGGCCCACCTCGCCCGCCTCGCGCGCCGCCATGGGCGCGCGCCATTTCGGCTGGCCGAGCGCTTCGATCCCGCCGCGCTCAGCCGCCACCTGCTAGGGGCCTGAGCCCGATGCGCCTCGCCCTCGCGCTCCTCCTCACGGTTCTCGCCGGCCCGGCCGTCGCGCAGCTGCGCGGCGTCGAGGTGCGGGTGCCGCGCACCTTCGGCTATTTCCTCGGCGACCTCGTGGAGGCCACCGTCGCGGTCGAGGCCGAGCCCGGCTTCGCGCTCCAGGCCTCCTCGCTGCCGCAAGCGGGGCCGGTGACCTACTGGCTCGACCTGCGCCGGGTGGAGACCCGGCAGGAGGGCACGCGCCACATCCTGCACCTGACCTACCAGACCTTCTACGCGGCGATCGACGCGCGCAGCCTCGAGGTGCCGGGCTTTCCCCTGGTGCTGACCCGCGGGGCGGATCACGGCTCCACCACCGCGCCCGTGGAGGTGCCGGGCTGGAGCCTCGGCCTCTCGCCGTTGCGCGAGGTGCAGCCGGCCCGCCGCGCCGACCCGGCCGACTACCTGCGCCCGGACGGGCTCGGGCCCCGGCTCGACCCTATCCCTGCCCGGAACGCTGCCCTGGGCCTGGGCGTGGCGGGGCTCCTCGCCCTGGTGCTGCTCGCCCGCGACCGCGCCTGGTGGCCGTTCCGGCCGCGCCCGGCCCGCGCCTTCGCGGACGCCGCCCGGCGGCTCGCCGCGCTCGCCCGTGGGCCGGAGAGCGAGGCGGGCTACCGCGAGGGGCTGCTGGCGCTCCACCGCGGGCTCGACGCCAAGGCCGGGCACCGCCTGCTCGCCGACGACCTCGACGACTTCCTCGCCCGGCACCCCGCCTTCCGGGCGCAGCGGGAGGGCTTGGCCCGCTTCTTCGCGGCCTCGCGGATCGCCTTCTTCGGCGGTTCGGT
>NZ_LSIX01001099.1:0-9338 GCF_001556475.1 Methylobacterium sp. CCH5-D2
GGTTGGCGACCCGCCCCGCCTCCTGGCCGGAGCAGAGCCCGAGCCGGGCCGAGAAGCGGAAGGCCAGCGCCAGACCGATCGCCACGCCCTCGCCGTGCACGAGCCGGGCGGACTCGTAGCCGGTCAGGCGCTCGAGGGCATGGCCGAAGGTGTGGCCGAGGTTGAGCAGGGCGCGCTCGCCGTCCTCGCGCTCGTCGCGCACCACCACGCCGGCCTTGGCGCGGCAGCAGATCGCCACCGCCTCGTCGCGCTCGGGCCCGCCCGAGAAGATGCCCCGCCAGTTCGCCTCGCACCAGCCGAAGAAGTCGGCGTCGCCGATGAGGCCGTACTTGGCCACCTCCGCGTAGCCCGCCCGCATCTCGCGCTCCGACAGCGTGTCGAGGGTCGCGGTGTCGGCGAGCACGAGGCGCGGCTGGTGGAAGGCGCCGACGAGGTTCTTGCCGAGCGGGGAATTGATCCCGGTCTTGCCGCCGACCGAGGAATCGACCTGGGCCAGCAGGGTGGTCGGCACCTGCAGGAAGCGCACGCCGCGCCGGAGCGTGGCGGCACTGAACCCCGCCAGGTCCCCCACCACGCCGCCGCCGAGCGCCACCACGAGGTCGCCGCGCTCGATCTTGAGGGCGAGCAGCCCGTCGCAGACGGCCGCGTAGCCTGCGTAGGACTTCGAGGCCTCCCCCGGCGCCACCGCGATCAGCCCGGCCCGCAGGCCCGCCGCCTCCAGGCTCCCGCGGATCCGGTCGCCGTAGAGGGCCGCCACGGTCTCGTCGGTGACGATGCCGGCGGCGCGCGCCCCGAGCGCGGCGGCGCGCGCGCCGGCCTCCGCGACGAGGCCGCGCCCGATCAGGATGTCGTAGGCGCGGCCCGCGTCGAGGGGCACATGAACGGTGAGGGGGCTGTCGGACATGGCCTTGGGTCGGTGTCTGGACTTACTGCGCGGCGACCGCGGGCGGCGCGGACGGGTCGAGATGGGCGACGAGGGCTTCGAGCACGTCGTCCACCACCCGGTCGTGGGAGACGTCCCGGGAGACCACCTCCACGTCGGCCTCGGCGTAGACCGGGTGGCGTGCCTCCATCAGGGCGCGCATCGTCGCCTCGGGATCCTCGGTCTCGAGGAGCGGGCGATTGCCGCGCTTGCGCACGCGGCGCATCAGCACGTCGAGCTCGGCCTTCAGCCAGACCGAGACGCCGGATTCGGCGACCCGCGCCCGGGTCGTGTCGCGCATGAAGGCGCCGCCGCCGGTGGCGAGCACGAGCGGGCCCGCGCGCAGGAGGCGCGCGATCACCCGCTCCTCGCCGTCGCGAAAGCTCGGCTCGCCGTAGATCGCGAAGATGTCCGGGATGGTGAGGCCTGCCGCAGCCTCGATCTCGTGGTCCGCGTCCTTGAAGATCAGGCCGAGGCGCTGGGCCAGCCGCCGTCCGACGGTGCTCTTGCCCGCCCCCATCAGGCCGACGAGCACGATCGACCGGGCCCCCAGGGCCCGGCGCAGACGCGCCTCGATCGGTTCTCCGCCCGGCTCCGCAGGCTCGTTCATCGCAGCAGACTTCGCATGGAATGCCGGGTCTTAGCGCGTTTGCCGGGGACAGGGAACGGCCGGGGCGCCGGTACGGCCGAGCTTCGCCCCGAAGCTGTGACCGCGGGTGTGCTCCGCGGGGCCTTGCCATCGGGGCGGGCGCGTGGTGCAACGCGAGAGCCCCGGGTTGCTCGAACCTCCCGGCCTGCCGGCGCCGCTCCCGCTCGACCGAGATTGTCCCGACGTGCCGACTCTGTTCCGCTTCTTCGCGACGCTGGCGATCCTCGCCGGCCTCGTCTTCGCCGGGATGTTCGCCCTGGCGACCTTCGTGAAGCCGACCCCGCGCGAGATGAGCGTGACGATTCCTCCGGCCAAGCTGCAGCCGCCGGCCAACCGGTGAGCCCGCCCGATCCGGAGATCGGCGCCTATCTGGACATGCTGGCGGCCGAGCGGGGGGCGGCCGCCAACACGCTCTCCGCCTACCGGCGCGACCTCGACGCGTACCGGGCCTGGCTCGCGCAAGGCGGGATCGACCTCGATACGGTCGAGGCCGCGACGCTCCGGGCCTACCTCGCCACCCTGGAGACGCTCGGCCTCAAGGCCTCCTCGGCGGCGCGCAAGCTCTCCTGCATCCGCGGCTTCCACAAGTTCCTGTACGCGGAAGGGCTCGCGGAGACCGATCCGTCCGCGCCCGTCTCCGGCCCGCGCCGGCCGCAGAGCCTGCCGAAGGTGCTCGGCGTGGCCGAGGTCGATCGCCTTCTGACCGTGGCGCGCGCGCGGGTCGGGGCGTCCGAGAACGCCGGCGAGGCGGCGCGCGCGCGCCGGATGCTGTGCCTGCTGGAACTGCTCTACGCCACGGGCCTGCGCGTCTCGGAGCTGATCAGCCTGCCGCGCTCGGCCGGCACGACCCGCGAGCGCTACCTCGTGGTGCGGGGCAAGGGCGGGCGCGAGCGTCTCGTGCCGCTGACCGACCTCGCCCGCGCGGCGATGCGCGAGCATCTCGCCGGCCTGACGGCCGAGGGGGCGTGGCTGTTTCCCGCCGACAGCGAGAGCGGGCATCTCACCCGGCAGGCCTTCGGCCGCGACCTGAAGGTGGCGGCCGCCGCTGCCGGGATCCGTGCCGACCGGATCAGCCCGCACGTCCTGCGCCACGCCTTCGCCAGCCACCTGCTGCAGAACGGCGCGGACCTGCGCATCGTGCAGGAGCTGCTCGGCCACGCCGACATCTCGACCACGCAGATCTACACCCACGTGCTCGACGAGCGCCTCAAGGGGATGGTGCGCGACCTGCACCCGCTGATGGACGAGTGAGGCGCGCGCCGGGCGCCGCGGCTCTCCCTCTCGCCCCCCGCAAGGGGCGCACGGGCCCGACGTGGAGGCGGTTCGGGGCTCGGGCTCAGTGCCCGGCCCCGGCCGGGGCGGCGCCCTTCGGGCGGCGGATCAGCGGCGTGCCGCAGGCCATCGCGAGGAACAGCACGGTCAGCACGAGGAACACGTCCTCGAAGCTCATCACCAGTCCCTGGACCCGCACCGTGTTGGTCATGGCCTTCAGCGCCATGCCGTTGGCATCGCCCCCGAACGCCTCGAACTGGCGCCGCATCGCGTCGAGGCGCTCCAGCGCGGCGGTGTTGGCCCAGGTGAAGCGCTCGTGCAGGCGCGCGAGGTGGAGGTCCCAGCGGGCGTTCAGCACCGTGTTGATCAGCGCGAGCCCCACCGCGCCGCCGAGGTTGCGCGTGAGGTTGAACAGGCCAGAGGCGTTCTTCATCCGCTCCGGCGGCAGGGTGCCGAGCGCGATGTTGTTGATCGGGATCATGCACAGCATCAAGGAGCAGCCGCGCAGCACCTGGGGCAGCAGCAACTCCCAGAAGTCCCAGTCCTTGGTCAGCCCGGTGACGATCCAGGTGCCGAGCGCGAAGCCCCCGAACCCCAGCGCCATCATCACCCGCGGGTCGAGCTTCGCCGACAGCTTGCCGGCGACCGGGGCGGTGGCGAACATGCAGAGCCCTGAGACGAACATCGTCTCGCCGATCTGCAGCGCCGAGTAGCCGCGCACCCGCGCCAGATAGACCGGGTACAGGTAGGTCAGCCCGTAGAGGCCGATGCCCATCACGAAGCTGAAGACGCAGCCGCCCGCGAAGTTGCGGTCCGAGAAGGCGCGCAGGTCCACGATCGGCTGGCGCGCCGTGAAGACCCGCCAGAAGAACAGGACGCCCGAGACGGCGCAGACCAGCGCGCAGACGAAGACCGCCTCGTCCTGCAGCCAGTCGTGGTTCGGGCCTTCCTCCAGCACGTATTCGAGGCAGCCGAGGAAGCCCGCCATGAAGGCGAGGCCGGCCCAGTCGAACGATTTCAGGAGGTCGAGGTTCGGCCGGTCGAAATCGACCAGGAACCAGGTCGAGACCGTGACGAAGATGCCCGGCACGATGTTGATCAGGAACAGCCAGTGCCAGGAGAACAGGTCGGTGAGGTAGCCGCCCACCGTCGGGCCGATGGTCGGCGCCAGCGTCGCCACGAGGCCGATCATCGGCGACACGATCGTGCGCTTCGAGGGCGGGAAGATCGTGAAGGCGGAGGCGAACACGGTCGGGATCATGCCGCCGCCGATGAAGCCCTGCGCGGCGCGCCAGACGATCATCTCGCCGATCGACGAGGAGGTGGCGCACATCAGGCTCATCAGCGTGAAGCCGCCGGCCGAGATCGAGAACATCCAGCGCGTCGAGAGCACCCGCGAGAGCGTGCCCGAGAGCGGGATCGAGATCACCTCGGCGATGAGGTAGCTCGTCTGCACCCAGGGGATCTCGTCGCCGGACGCCGAGAGGCCGGCCTGGATCTCGTTGAGCGAGGCCGAGACGATCTGGATGTCCAGGATCGCCATGAACATCCCGAACACCATGCAGACGAACGCCACCATGCGGCGGCGGTCGAGCGGCGGGTCGGCCGGGACGGGGCCGGCGGCGGCTTGGGCAGTGGCTTGGGCAGCGGCTTGGGCAGTGGCTTGGGCAGTGGCTTGGGCGGCCATGGCGCGGGACTCAGTGCCGGGCGGCAAGCTTCTGGACCGGCGCGTCGGCGCCGTCGCGGGTATCGACCCGCACCACCACCGAGAGGCCCGGGCGCAGCACGCCCTCGCGGGCGACGTCCGCCGGCACCTGCACGCGCACGGGGAGGCGCTGCACGATCTTGGTGAAGTTGCCCGTCGCGTTGTCGGGCGGCAGCAGGCTGAAGACCGAGCCGGAGGCCGGCGAGAGCGATTCCACCGTGCCGACGATATCGCGGTCCGGGTAGGCGTCCACGTGGATGTGGACCTCCTGGCCCGGGCGGACGCGGGCGAGCTGCGTCTCCTTGAAGTTCGCGTCGATCCGCACGCTCTGCAGGGGCACGAGCGCGGCGACACGCGAGCCCGGCGCCACGTAGGCGCCGGCCTCGACCGCCTTGTTGCCGACGACGCCGTCGAAGGGCGCGCGGATCACAGCGAAGTCGAGGTCGCGCCGCGCCCGGTCGACGGCCGTGCGGAGTTCCGCCGCGAGGCTCTCGGCCTCCCGGGTCTGGGCCTGGAGCACCGCGACGTTGGCGCGCGCGGCCACCAGAGCCGCCTCGGCGGACTTTACGGCGGCCTCGGTGCGGTCGCGGTCGGCCTTGGCCTGGTCGAGGCGGGATTTGGCGACGTAGTCCGCCTGCATCTGCGTGGCGCGGGCGTAGTCGGCGCCCGCCCGCACGGCGTCGGCCTTCGCCGCGTCGATCTGGGCGGCGCTCTGCAGCACCTGCGCCTGCGCGGCTTCCGCCTGCCGGCCGATGCGCGCGATGGTGCTCTCCTGCGTGGCGAGCTTGTCCTCCGCCGCCTTCAGGGCGAGGCGATAGTCGCCGTCGTCGAGCCGGGCGATCACGGCGCCCGCCTTCACGGCCTGCCCGTTCACCACCGGCACCGCGGCGAGGTAGCCCGGGACCTTGGCGGCCAGGACCGAGATGTCGGCCTGCACGTAGGCGTCGTCCGTGCTCACGAAGAAACGCCCGACCGTCCACCACTGCCAACCGGCATAGGCTCCTCCACCGAGGGCGGCGCAGAGCAGCAGGAGCAGGACGACGCGGCGCAGGGGGCGCCGCGGCTTCGCGGCCGGGGCGCTTGCCGCAGGCTCCGGGGCCGGGGCCGGGGCCGGCCGGTGCGGCGCGGCCGCATCACGCACCTCCTCCGCAGCCTCGACGAAGCTGCCCGAGCGATCGGCATCCTCACGAAGCGACATGGGGTCTGGTCCTCGAGATCGTTGACCGAACCGTTCGGTCATTCGGCGGCCCGAGTTGACGGCCGTCGGCAGGAAGCGGTACGTAGCACTGACCGAACGGTTCGGTCAATCTGAGCGGTGGATCCGGCGACGAGATGACGGGCGCAGCGACACTGGAGCGGGGGGCGGGGCCCATCCCGGCCGAGGGCGAGAAGCGCCGCCAGATCCTGGAGGGCGCGCGCCAGGTCTTCATGGCGTCCGGCTTCGACGGGGCCAGCATGGGCGAGATCGCCCGGGCGGCCGGGGTCTCGAAGGGCACCCTCTACGTCTACTTCGACAGCAAGGAGGCCCTGTTCGAGGCCCTGACGGTCGAGGAGAAGGAGGGGCTCGCCGAGAACCTGTTCCGTCTGGACGAGGCCGACCCGGACGTGCCCGCCGTTCTGACGCGCCTGGGCGCCAGCTACCTTGCCATGATGGCGCGGCCCGAGCACGTCTCGATCATCCGCATGGTGATCGGCGCCTGCGAGAAGTTTCCCCGTTTCGGGCAGGCCTTCTACGAGGCGGGGCCCGCCTGCGGGGTCGAGCGGCTGAAGGCCTATCTCGACGCGCAGGTCGCGGCCGGGCGGCTGCGGCCCGCCGACACGGAACTCGCCGCCAAGCACTTCCTGCAGCTCTGTCAGGCCGGGATGCTGACGCGGCTCCTGTTCAACGCCGGCGCGGCGCCGAGCGAGGAGGAGATCCGTCACCGGGTCACGGAGGCGGTGCGGGTGTTCTACGCGGGCTACGGGCCGCAGGCCGCATAGCGGGCACCGCCGCGCCGCGTCCGGCCGCGGCTTACTCGTTGACCGCCCCCGTCTCGTCGTCCCGGGCCGTGAGCCGCTTCGACTCCGCGGAGCCGTCCTGCCTGAGATAGATGCTCAGGAGCAGGAACATGCCCATCGCGAAGAACTCCGCCTGCCAGGTCTGGAAGGTCTGGAACCACAGATCGGCGGAAACGAGGGATTGCGCGAGGTTGAGAGCGGCCTCTCCGCGCCGGCTCCTGTCGGCATTGTAGCTCGCCGCGTTCGCTAAGAAGAAGGCCGCGAAGGCGAGCAGGAACAGGGCTAGGAAGGCGAGCGACAACCCGTTGGCGTATGTCCAGGAGTGCGGGCGGCCCACCTGGTCGGGCGCGCCCGGTCCCGGGTGCTGCGCGCCCGCTTCGTCATCGGGCTTCCGCGAGTGCGAGGCGCCCCGCTGGCGCAGGAACACGCTGAAGACGATCAGCACCAGAAGCTGAAGCAGGGCCGCCTGCCAGTTGCTGAACACACCTTTCAGGAAGCTCGGATCGGCCAGATAGGCGATCAGGCCGGAACTCCGGGACTGGCCGGCCGGATCCTCGGCCTGGAGGGCGTATCCGCTGATCGCCTGCCCGCCGATGCAGATGAGGAACAGGCCGAAGAAGGCCAGCGTGAGGCCGTTGTCCTTCAGGAACCGCGCCATCGTCTCGTAGATCGCTGCGCCGCCCTCCCGTGGGGCGGCCCAGGACCAACCGCGCGGACACGGATGCGTTCTCGGCCAGCCTCTCCGGGTCCCGATCGGGCTCAGCCCGCCGCGCGCAGCCGCGGCAGGGCCTGCGCCGACCAGGCGCGCGCCTCGGCATCGATGGCGAGCGCCGCGTCGACATCCTCGGGTGCCGTGCGGTGGATGCCGGCGAAGTGCTCGCAAGTGCGCTCGACCAGATCGGCGATGCCGTAGAACGGGATCTCGCCGCGGATGAAGGCCGCCACCGCGATCTCGTTGGCGGCGTTCATCACGGTCGGGGCCGCGCCGCCGTCGCGGAGCGCCGCCCGGGCGATCCGCAGACAGGGGAAACGCGCCTCGTCCACCGGCTCGAAGGTGAGGCTGCCCGCGGCCGCCAGGTCGAGCGGGCGGCCGCGCGCGATGGTCAGGCGCTCGCCCAAGCCCAGGCAATGGGCGATCGGCACGCGCATGTCCGGCATGGCGAGGCCCGCCGTCACCGCGCCGTCGAGCCAGTAGACGAGCCCGTGCACGATCGATTGCGGGTGGACGATCGCGTCGAGCCGGTCGTGGCCGAGGCCGAAGAGGTGGTGCGCCTCGATCAGTTCCAGCCCCTTGTTCATCAGGGAGGCCGAATCGATGTTGATCTTCATGCCCATCGACCAGGTCGGATGGGCGGCGGCCTCCGCGGCGGTGGCGGCCGCGATGCGCTCGCGGGTCCAGGTGCGGAACGGGCCGCCCGACGCCGTGATGGTCATCTTGGCCACATCCGAGACCGGGCCGTGGCCGAGCGCCTGGGCCAGCGCGTTGTGCTCGGAATCGACCGGCAGCAGGGTGGCGCCGTAGCGCTTGGCGTCGCGCATGAAGGCCTCGCCCGCGCAGACGAGGCTCTCCTTGTTGGCAAGCGCCACCGTGCGGCCGAGCCGGAGCGCCGCGTGGGTCGGCTTGAGGCCGGCCGCCCCGCTGACCGCCGCCACCACGATGTCGGCCTCCCGCGCCACCGCCTCAAGCACCGCGCTCTCGCCCGCCCCATTCGGGATGCCGGAGCCACTGAGCGCCTCGGCCAGCGCCGGGCCGGCGGACTCCTCGGCCAGCGCGGCGAACTCCGCCTTCATCTCGCGGGCGAGCTTGGCGAGCGCCTGTGCGTCGCGCCCACCCACCACTGAGCCGACCCGGAAGCGGTCGGCGTGCTGGGCAAGGAGGTCGGTGGTCGAGCGGCCGATCGAGCCGGTCGCGCCGAGCACGGAGACGGTGAGAGCCACGAAAAGAACTCCTTCAGGCGGCGAGGCGCCGCGCGACCAGGAACAGGCCGGCGAGCAGCGCCACCGCGAAAAATCCGTCGAGGCGGTCCATCACGCCGCCGTGGCCGGGAATCGACCGGCCGGAATCCTTGACCCCGTAATGCCGCTTCAGGGCGGATTCGAGGAGATCGCCCGCCTGGCTCAGCACCGACGAGACGGCGCTGACGAGCGCCACCAGGGCGAGATTGGTGTCGGCGAGCGGGCTCCAGCCCTGCTGGCGGGCGAGCGCGACGAGGGCCGTCCCGGCCACCACCGCGCCCGCGAGTCCGCCGAGGGCGCCCGACCACGTCTTCTTCGGCGAGACCGCCGGCATCAGCTTCGGGCCCCCGAAGGTACGGCCGGTGAAGTAGGCGACGATGTCGGTGGACCAGACCACCGCGAACATCCAGGCGGGGCCGAGGATGCCGATCTCAGGCGCGTCGCGCAGGGCCGGCGGCACCAGGGCGATGACGGCGCCACCCAGCAGAGCGCCGAGCGCTCTGAGGCGCCCGGGATTGTCGCGAGGCAGGGCGAGGCAGAGGGCCGAACCGCCCGCCAGAATGGCGAGGCCGACGGGGAGCGCGACCTCCCGCTCCAGGCAGATCGTGAGCGCGGCGAGCGTGACGGCGACGGTGCCGAGAAGGGCGCGCCGCGGCAGGGTGCGGCTCATGCCGATCCACTCGCCCGCGCCGACGATCGCGGCCGCGAGCCAGATTCCGGCAAACGCCCAGCCGCCCAGCACAAGGCCCGAGACGACGAGCGCGGCCAGCACGATCCCCGAGAGGACGCGCAGGCCGAGCTCACGGCTGCCGAAGGCCTTTCGCGGCGGTGGCGCC
>NZ_LSIX01000109.1:0-3740 GCF_001556475.1 Methylobacterium sp. CCH5-D2
CCCGCGCCTGACCGGGGCTAGGCTCGCTCGGCATATGCGATCGCCCTGCCCATAGGCAGAGGGGACCCGCGCCCGATCCGTCTCGAGACGTGCTCGGCATCAGCGATCCCCCTGCTCTGCGGGGGAGATTTCGGAGCCTACGCCCCGAAGCGCTCGAACTTCGGGAAGCTGCGGGTCATCAGGCTGCCCGCGTCCGAGCGGTGGCCCATCCACTTCTCCAGGAGGCCCTGGTTGGCGAGCCGGCTCTGGCCCGCACTGTCGCGCCAGGGCAGGCCCTCGGCGAGCCGGAAGACGTGGGCGCCCGAGAGCACCGTCTGGCGGCAGCGCTGCAGCCGCACGCCCTTGCCGCGGGCGAGTTCGGACAGCTCGGTGATGGGGAAGACCAGCAGCAGCTTGTCGGCGGTGCAGACCGCGACGTGGTCGCCCTCCCCCGCGGGCACGAGGAGCGCGGCGGTCGCGTCCCCGTCGAGGCCCAGCACGCTCTTGCCCTTGCGGGTGTTGGCGACCAGCGCGTCGGAGGGCGCCAGGAATCCGCGCCCGTCCGAGCCCGCGATCAGCAGGCGGCTCTCGGGCCGGTAGGGCAGCGCGGCCACAACCTCGGTGCCGTCGTCGAGATCGACCATCAGCCGCACGGGGTCGCCGAAGCCGCGCCCGCCCGGCAGCTTGGAGGCCTCGATGGTGAAGACCTTGCCGTTGGAGGCGAGCAGCAGGACCTTGGCGGTCGTCTCGCTCGGGAAGGCGATCTTCAGGGCGTCGTCGCCCTTGAAGGCGACGCCCGAGAGGTCGGCGACGTGGCCTTTCAGCGCCCGGATCCAGCCCTTCTCCGAGACGATCACGGTGATCGGCTCGCGCTCGACGAGCGCGGAGGTGAAGTCGACGCCCGCGGTGTCGGGCGGGTTCTCGAGCGTCGTGCGGCGGCGGCCGAGCTTGGTCTCGGGCCCGAAGGTCTTCTTCACGGCCCGGATCTGGGCCTGGACCGTCTTCCACTGCCGCTCGTCGGAGCCGAGCAGGCCCTCGATCTCGGCCTTCTCGGCGGTCAGCGCCTCGAACTCGCGCTTCAGCTCCATCTCCTCGAGCCGGCGCAACGAGCGCAGCCGCGTGTCGAGGATGGCGTTGGCCTGGATCTCGGTGAGGTCGAAGCGGGCGATGAGGGCGGCCTTCGGCTCGTCCTCCTCGCGGATGATGCGGATCACCTCGTCGAGGTCGAGGTAGACGATGAGCAGGCCGCCCAGGATCTCCAGGCGCCGCTCGATCTGGCCGAGGCGGAAGCGCGAGCGGCGCTGCAGCACCACGCGGCGGTGATCGACCCACTGCCGCAGGCACTCGGCCAAGCCGATCACCCGCGGTACCAGCCCGTCCACCAGTACGTTGAGGTTGAGCGGGATGCGGGCCTCAAGCTCGGTCAGCCGGAACAGCGATTCCATCAGGATGACCGGATCGACGCTGCGCGAGCGCGGTTCCAGCACGACGCGCACGTCCTCCGCCGACTCGTCGCGCACGTCGGCCAGCAGCGGCAGCTTCTTCTCCTGCAGCAGCTCGGCCATCTTCTCGATGAGCCGCGCCTTCGGGATGCCGTAGGGGATCTCCGTGACGACGATGTTCCAGGTGCCGCGGCCGAGATCCTCCTTCGACCAGCGCGCGCGCACCCGGAAGGCGCCGCGGCCCGTGCGGTAGGCCTCGGCGATCGAGGCCGCCGAATCGACCAGGATGCCGCCGGTCGGAAAGTCCGGCCCCTGCACGAACTTGGCGAGTTGCCCGGAGGTCGCCTCGGGGTGGTTGATCAGGTAGAGCGCCGCGTCGCAGAGCTCGGCCGCGTTGTGGGGCGGGATCGAGGTCGCCATGCCGACCGCGATGCCCTGGCTGCCGTTGGCGAGCAGGTTCGGGAACGCCGCCGGCAGGACGATCGGCTCCTCCTTCTCCCCGTTGTAGGAGGGGCGGAAATCGACCGTGTCCTCGTCGATTCCGTCGAGCAGCAGCCGCGCGACCTCGGTGAGGCGCGCCTCGGTGTAGCGGTAGGCGGCCGGGCCGTCGCCGTCGATGTTGCCGAAATTGCCCTGGCCATCGACCAGCGGGTAGCGCTGGGCGAAGTCCTGGGAGAGCCGCACCAGCGCGTCGTAGATCGCCTGGTCGCCGTGCGGGTGGAAGTCGCCCATCACGTCGCCGACGATCTTGGCGCACTTCTTGTGCGCGGTGGTCGGGTCGAGGCGCAGGAGCCGCATGCCGTAGAGGATGCGCCGGTGCACGGGCTTCAGGCCGTCCCGCGCGTCCGGCAGCGCCCGGTGCATGATCGTGGAGAGCGCGTAGGCGAGGTAGCGCTCCTCCAGCGCGGATTTCAGCTCGACGCTCTCGATGCCGTCGCCGGACGGCGGCTCGAAGGGCTGTCCCATGACGGCTCCAACCTCAGTGACTTACGCGGAACATAACATGAACATCGTCAGCCGTCACGCAGGCTGAGTGCGACGAACCGTGCCCGCTCCTCCGGCACCGGCAGGGCCCGGGGGCCCCAGATGTGCTGGTTGAGGAAGTAGCCCGTCAAGGTAAACCCCTTGGTAACGTCGTCCGGCCCCAGTCCCGCGCCGACGAGGAAGCCCGGCAGGGGCAGCAGCCGGTCGCGGTAGGGCTCGCCCGCGGACGCGCTCACCGCCCGGCCGGTTCGGGGCGAGACGTAGACGAGGGCGTCGTTCGAGCCGGTCGCCGCGCAGGCGCCGAGATCGAGCCCGAAGCCGAGTTCGGAGAGCACGGCGAGTTCGAAGCGCACCATCAGGGGCGGCGCGACGTCGGGGTCGTCGAGCGTCTCGATCAGGATCCGGGCGGCCTCGTAGAGCGCCGGGTGCGGGTCGCGCTCGGGCAGCAGGCGCAGCAGGCCCGCCATGTGGGTGACGCCGTAGAGGGCGAGCGAGGAGCCGATCAGGCGCGAGACCGCGGATTCTTCGGGCTCGACCCGGTAGCTGCCGAGCCCGTCATCGAGTCGGGCGCGCCAGGTCAGCCGGACCCGGTTGCCCGGCTGGAGCACGGGCTGCATCCGCCGCGAGCGGCCGCCATGGACGAGGCCGAGATGGCGCCCGTGCTCGCGCGTCAGCGCCTCCAGCACCGCGCCGGTCTCCCCGTGCCGGCGCACGCCCAGGACGATGCCCTCGTCGGTCCACTGCATGGCGTAGAGATAAGCGCTCCGGCGTCGTCCGGCACCCGTTCCGTTCAGGCCGTGCTGCGGTCTATTCTCCTGCCGTTAGGGGGAGATTCGCATGCGCTGCCCGGTCTTGACCGTCCTGGCTGTCCTGGCCGTCCTCGCCGTCGCGCTGCCGCTCGGCGGCTGCATGGGAGCCCGCGCCGCGCCGGATGCCCCGGCGGCCGGCGGCATCCGCGAGCGCGTCGCGGCGCTCGCTCTGCGGCAGGTCGCCTTCGGCGCGGTCTCGCTGATCCCGGTGCGGTTCGTTCACGCGCGGATCGCCGGGCCGTTCGAGGATGCGGGCCGCACGCTCTACTGCGTCTCCGCGCAGATGAAGGGCCGGACCTTCGGCAAGCCCGAGAAGCCGAAGATCGTGGTGCGGGTGGACAAGGGCGCGCTCGCGGTGATCGACGACGACGAGGCGTGCACCGGGCACCGGACCGAGCCGTTTCCGGAACTCGAGACGCTCGGTAATCGGGCCGGCTGATGCGATAAGATTGAACGCCTATCGCGCGAGATAAGTCTTGACATGCGGGAACAAAGCATGCACAAACCTGCCCACGCGCCGCCCCGG
>NZ_LSIX01001100.1:0-22503 GCF_001556475.1 Methylobacterium sp. CCH5-D2
CCCGCCTCTTACGTCCGAGGTCCGGCGCGCGGCGGCTGCCAGCGTCGGCGGCAGGAGGCCGGACGCCGCGAGGCTGAGGCCGGTCAGGTTGTAGACGACCGTGAAGCCGAGGTTGAACCGCACGGCCCTCATGGTGCGCCGCGCGATGCGGACCACCTCGGGCACGAGGGTCCAATCCTCGCGCATGAGCGCGACATGCGAGGCCTCCAGGGCGACGCCGCTGCCCGCGGCGCCCATCGCGATGCCGACGTCGGCCTGGGCCAGCGCCGGTGCGTCGTTGACGCCGTCGCCGATCATCACGACGACGTGCCCGCGGCTCTGGTACTCCTTGACGACCGCGATCTTCTCCTCCGGCAACAGGTCGGCGCGGTAACCCAGGCCGAGCGGTCCGGCGAGCGCAGCGGCGGTGCGAGCGTTGTCGCCCGTCACCAGCTCGAAATGCCGGATGCCGAGCGCCCGCAGCGCGGCGAGGGCGGCCGGCACCGCGGGCCGCTCGGTGTCCGTCGCCGCCAGAACCCCGACAGGGCTGCCATCGCAGGCCACGACCACGAGCGTCTTGCCCGCCGCTTCCAGATCGGCCATCCGCGGCGGTATGTTAAATCCTTCCGGCAGCAGGCGTCTGCCGCCCACGGTGACCGTCGCGCCCGCGATACGCGCCCGCACGCCGTGGCCGGGCATGGCCTCGAAGTGCTCGGGCTCAGCCGGACAGAGCTGGCGTTCGGCCGCCGCCGCTCGCACCGCCTCGGCCAGGGGATGTTCGGAGTAGCGTTCCGCGCCCGCCGCCATCCTCAGCAACCGCTCCTCGCCCGGAGCGCCCGATCCATCGAACGGCACGACGTCCGTGATCCGAGGCCGGCCGAACGTCAGCGTGCCGGTCTTGTCGAGCAGCACCACGTCGGCCCTGGCGAGAGCCTCCAGGTAGCGCCCACCCTTGATCAGGAGACCGCGCCGGGCGGCGCTGCCGATCGACGCGATCATGGCGACGGGCGTGGCCAGCGCGAACGAACAGGAGCAGGCCACCATCAGCACCGCCGCGGTCGCGAGCGCGTTTCCACTCACGAAGAAGGTGGCGGTCGCGACGGCGATGACGACGGGCAAGTACCAGGTCGCGAACGTGTCCGCGATGCGCTGCACGTCGGCGCGGTGTCGGTCGGCCTCCTCGACCATCTTGATGACCCGGCCGAAGGTCGTGTCGACGCCGATGGCGGTCGCTCGGACACGCAGGGCGCCGAGTTGAGCGAAGCTCGCCGCGAAGACGCGCGCGCCGGGGCCCGCTTCGACCGGCATCGACTCGCCGGTGATCGAGGCCTGGTTCACGGTGGCCTGTCCGGCGATGACCTCGCCGTCGACGGGAACCTTCTCGCCCGGGCGCACGACCACGGTCTCGCCGATCCGCACCTCGGCGACCGGCACTTCGATCTCGGACCCGTGGCGCTCGACCCGGGCTTTTTCGGGAGCGAGGCTGGTCAACTCCCTGACGGCGCGGCGTGCGCGCTCGGCGGTGAAATGCTCGACGTAATCGGCGAGCCGCATGAAGAACACGACGATGATCGCGGCCGGCCAAGCGCCCGTGAGCACGGCGGCGCCGAGGCCGACCGTCATGAGGGTGTGCGAGGTCACCCGCCGCCTGAACGCGGCGCGCAGGACGGAACGGAAGATCGGGTAGCCGCCGAGGAGGACCGCCGCGAGCCAGAGCGGCCATGCGACAAACCCGGACAGCCGGTCCAGGAGACCGGACCATTCGGCGAAGACCACGAACCCGACGACAGCCCCCAGGGTCGCGCCGAAGGCGGCGAGCAGACCGGCCGAGAAGCTGGCCATCGTGTTCTGCAGCGCAGGGTCGCGCGCGGCCGAAACGGCGCCGCAGCCGTCGCCGCACCCGCATGCCGGGGCGTCGGCGGCGTCGTGGCCCGGTCGTTCGCTCAGCATGGCTCGGCCTCCGCGCGCGGGGCCGGTATCGGGGCGACACCCCGTGCGGTGCCGGCCGGCCCTGCTTCCGGCAAGCGCAGCGCGACCGCGCCGCCCGGGTCGCGCAGGTCCCGCGGCCGGGCGCTCGGATCCGGTGTCGCCGTGCGGTGCGTCACACCCGCGTGTTTCTGGGCGCCGATGCGGCGGGCAGGGGTATTCGGGGCCATTCACGAAACCGTGCGGAGGGGTGGGGACGAGCGCCCGGACGGGTTCGCCCCCTCAGGAACCGAGCATGGGGGCGATGATTTTTTCGATGTCCTCCATCGAAAGGTTCCCAGCGTACCTTTGTCCGTTGATGAAAAAAGTCGGCGTTGAACTCACCTTGAAGGTCTCGGTGGCGCGCCGCCTCACGGCGCTGACCGACGCGTATAACTTCTGATCTTTGAGGCAGGACTCGAATTTTTCTTGTTGAAACCCAGCTTGCCGCAGGATCGCCTGCAGATCGTCCAGGGGCTTGGCAGTGAAAGCCCAGTCCTTCTGATGATCGAAGAGTAGATCGGTGACCGGGTAATAGCTTGCATGGCCCTTGCAGCGGGCCAGCATGAATCCGGCGGTCGCCAGGGGGTCCAGCGGAAACTCGCGCAGGATGAAGCGCACCTTCCCCGTGTCGATGTAGCGCCGCTTCAGCTCCGGGTACGTCTCTCGGTGAAATGCCGCACAATGGCCGCATGTCAGGGACGCGTATTCGACAATCGTCACCCTGGCGTCCGGCGACCCGAGCACGACATCCCCGAGCGGCCCCGCCTCGGCGAGTTCCCGGGCCGATACGTTTTGTGCAAGGGCCGGCTTCACGGTTGCCGAGGCCGAGGCTATCAACAGCAGCCGAAGTGCTCCGCGTCGGTTCATCGCAATTCGCTTCCTCGGCAGATGCTTGGATGCGGCTCGCCCGGTCTGCGGAATGGGGCCTGGCGGGCGCTGGGATGCATGACGGTCAGCACGAAGCCCTGTCGCATTCGCGGATGTTCGCGATGGCCCGCTGCAGCGCTTCGACGCCCACCGCGCCCGCGATGATGCCGTCGTTGAGGACGAACGCCGGGGTCCCCGTTATGCCGAGCTGGTCGGCCAGGGCGGCATTCTCCCGGAGCACGGTCGCGACCGCCTCGTCCTGCATGTCCTTCCGCAGCTTCCCGGGATCGAGCCCGAAGTCCTTGGCGACCGCGAGGGCGCGTTCCCCATCGGCGCGGCCTCGCGTTTCCATCAGCTTGTCATGGAACTCTCGGAGCTTGCCTGCGGGCAGTCCCCGCTTCGCGGCGATTGCGACGCGGCTGGCGTCGGTCGAGGCCGCCCCGAGAACCGGGAACTCCTTGAGGACCACCCGCAGCTTCGGATCGCTCTTGACCAGGGCGTCCACATCGCTTCTCGCCTTTCGACAGTACGGGCAATTGTAATCGAAAAACTCCACGAGCGTGACGTCGCCGGCCGGATTGCCGATAACGTAATCGTTTGCGGAGTTGACCAGCTTACCGCGCGCTTCGCGCAGTGCGACAGCTTGTGTCGCCTTCTGCGCCTCCTGCTGGCGGCGCTCAAGCTCGGTCAAGGCCTCCTGAACCACGTCCGGGTTCTTCAGCAGATACTCCCTGATGACCGCTTCGATGGCCGGCCGCTGCTCCGCGCTCAGGATGCCGGACTGACCCTGAGCGACGGCCGGAGCGGAGGCGAGCAACCCGATGAGGGCGAGGCGAAACGGGATCATGAGTGCCGAATGGCTCCTTCCGACCGGCCCCGACCGAGGGGCTTGCGGTACCGATCATCTCATCATATTGCCATGTGCTGATATGTCTGGCAAGCGCCTGGCTCGGGCGGCGCGCCGGCACACCCCGGCCGCGCGATCCTGGGGTGTCAGGCCGTCCTATGCGGAGATCCCGAAACGCGATGTCACGTTCAACGACGGCGACGGTGATACCGCAGGGGCGGCGCCGTTCACGCGGACGGAAGCACCGGAGCCATGGAGCGGTACCCTCGCGCCCGACCAGCGGCTCGCCTGCGTGACGAGGCTCTGCCGCACCTGAAGTTTGGAGACGGCCTCTCATGACCCCATCGGCCCGCCCGGCGCGGATCGGCATTCTGACGGTCTCGGACCGTGCGAGCTCAGGCGGCTACGCGGACGCGAGCGGGCCGGCCATGCATGCCGTCCTGGCGGAAATCCTCGCCTCTCCCTGGGAGGCGGTCGCGCGCACCGTGCCGGACGGCGTCGAGAGCGTGCGTGACGCCCTGATCCGGCTCGTGGACGACGCGCACTGTGACCTGGTCCTGACCACCGGCGGGACGGGGCCGGCGCCCCGCGACCTCACCCCCGAGGGTACCGAGGCCGCCTGCGACAGGATGATGCCCGGCTTCGGCGAACTGATGCGGCGGCGCGGCCTGGATCAGGTGCCGACCGCCATCCTGTCGCGGCAGACGGCGGGCCTGCGCGGCAAGGCGCTGATCGTGAACTGTCCCGGGCGTCCCTCGTCCATCCGCGTCAGCCTGCTCGCCGTATTCCCGGCCATCCCGTATTGCCTGGACCTGATCGGGGCAGCGCGTATCGAGACGGATCCGGCCGTGGTGCAGGCGTTCCGGCCGACTTAACCCGCCGGAGACCGCCCGGTCTGCCACGGTTCTCCCCTCTCCTTGCGATGGCGGCATCGATGGCGCAGAGGGCATTGAGGGACTGCCCACCGAGCAAGGCCCGGTGGCCTGTCGCGACGCGTGAGAACGGGTACGCGTACCGGATGACCGCCGTCGCGGGCTCCAGGCCGATCAGGTCCCGCCGCCGCAAGCGTCCCAGGCGGGCTCGCGCATGATCCTCGGCGACGCCCACCGTGGCGGCGATGGCGCCAGGGTGGACGTCCCCGTGCCGCGTAGAGGCGGCGGACGGCGCGCCAGAGCCGATCCTCATCGGCCTCCAGCGGACGCGCTTACGCCTCGATCAAGCTGGACCGCGCAGCCGTCGCCGGGCGAGCGCGGCCCGCGCGCCAGGCGAGACAGCGGCCGACCATTCCGGGCGGAGCACGCCCGGCCTGATCTCGACGGCAGAACGCTGCGGTCTCGCCTGCAGGTCGGAAGACATCCCCCTGCGGATCCTGGGCATCCCGGTTAACCGGCGCAGCAGGACAATTTCCTGACGTCCCTGTCGAAGGTCTGGGCCGCGAGCTTGAGACCCTCGACGGTGGTCAGGTATGGGAAGATCGTCTCCGCGAGCGCGTCGATGGTCAGCCCGCCGCGGATGGCCATCGCCGCCGTCTGGATGCTGTCCGCGCCCTCGGGGGCCAGGATATGCGCTCCCAACAGCTGCCGGGTCGCGCGATCCGCCACGAGCTTGATCAGCCCGCGCGTGTCGCGCGCCGCGAGCGCGCGGGGCACGTTGTCGAGCGTGAGCACCGAGGTGCGCACGTCGTACCCGGCCGCCCGGGCCTGCACCTCGGTGAGGCCGACGCTTCCGACCTGAGGGTCGGTGAACACCACGGCCGGCATCGCCCTGTTGTCGTAGCGCAGGCTGTCGCCGTTGAGGGCGTTCTTGGCGGCCAGTTTCGCGCCGTAGGCCGCCATGTAGACGAACTGGTCCTTCCCGGTGACGTCGCCGGCAGCGTAGATGCCCGGCTTCGAGGTGCGCATGCGGTCGTCGACCACGATGGCGCCCGTCGGCGTCTGGGCGACACCCGCGTCGGCGAGACCGAGGTCCTCGGTATTCGCGGTGCGCCCGGTCGCCGCCAGGATCCGCTTGGCCGTGACGGTCTCCCGGCGGCCGTCCCGCCAGAACGTAAGGCTCACGCCACCCTCCGTCCTGTCCACGGCCTCGTAGGACAGGCCGCCCAGAACGGCGATGCCTTCGCCGGCCAGATAGCCGGCGAGGGCCTCCCCGATCTCCGGCTCCGCCGCGGGCAGGAGCCGGCTGCGGCAGACGAGCGTCACGGCGACCCCGACCCGCGCGAAGGTCTGCGCAAGCTCCGCGCCGATGTAGCCGCCGCCGAGGACGATCATCGAGCGCGGAAGTTCGGTGAGGGCAAGCGCCGCGGTGCTGTCGAGGGGCGAGGCGTCGGCAAGGCCGGGAATGTTCGGCATGGCCGGGCGCGTGCCCGTGGCGATGAGGATGCGATTCGCCGCGAAATGCCGGCCCCCTGCCTCGACCCCGCCGGCGACGAGGCGCGCGCGACCCTCGTGGTAGGACACGTTGTTGTAGGCCGGCAGGAGGTCCGCGTACTTCGCCTGGCGCAGGCCCTGCACCAGGGCGTCCTTCTGGGCGACCTGGGCGCGCCAGTCGGTCACCCGAGCCTGGGCCTGGATGCCCGCGAACCGGCCGCCCGCGGTGTTGGCATGGTGCACGGTCTCCGCGGCCCGGATCAGGGCCTTCGAGGGGACGCAGCCCACGTTCACGCAGCTGCCGCCCAACGTGCCGTGCCCGATGAGGGCGACCTGTGCGCCCTGCTCGGCGGCCGTGATCGCGGCCGAGAACCCGGCCGAACCGGCGCCGACGACGACGAGGTCGTAGGGGCCGCTGCCGTTGTTCCCGCGCGGGGTGCTGCAGCAATCGCTCATGATCTCAGCTTCCGTGTGTGTTCGTCCGCGCCGCGGCACTCGGATGCCGCCGGACGCGTGGAGGTGTTGAACCGATCGGGCTTGATCCCGGCTGAGCTGCCCAGGACGAGGATTGGCGGGACCGGGACACCGTCGGCCCCGGTGGCCCCGGCCGCGAGACCGCCCGATCCTGGGACGGCCACCGGGATGGGCGTCGCGCGCCAGGGCGCGGCCGGGCAGGCGCCGGCTCGAAGGAGATGGCGGTCGCCAGAATGATGTCCCGGGCCTCGTCAGCGCGCCTGAGCGGGGCTGCCGGTGATGTCGGCGGCCGCGTTCCTCACCTCCTTCACGGAGGACGGGTACCCGGCGTTGGTGGCCGCCCCGGACAGGGCCTCGGCCGTGACCTTGTCGTCGTCGAAGGTCACGGTGGCCGTGGCCGTGCCGCCACGTTCGACGACCGTGACCTGGGTCACCCCGTCGAGGCGCGACAACGTCTTCTTGACGATGGGCGCGCAGGTGACGCAGCTCACGTTCTGGACGTCGAGAATGGCCGTGCGCGGGGCGGCGAAGGCGCCACCGGCCGGCGCCAGGACCGATCCGGCGATGAGGGCGCGAAGCAAGATCTTCATAGTGATCTCCTGGGTAAGGACGGTGAGGGTCAGACGAACAGGGGGGCGGTGTAGGGGAAGGTCACGGCCGCCAGGACGAGTGCGGCGGCAATCCACAGCCCGATCCTGGCGAGACGGCCCGAGCCGGGCCGCGCGCACGCGCCGGCATCCGCGCAGGCCGCCGGCCGGCGGTAGGCCCGCCAGAACCCGAAGCCAAGGAACGCCACCGCCGCGGCGATGAAGACGGGCTGGTAGCGCGCGAGCGCGGTCAGGTTGCCGATCCAGGCCCCGCTGACGCCGAGGCTGAAGAGTGCGAGGGGCAGGATGCAGCAGGAGGAGGCTCCGAGCGCGGCGAGGATGCCGCCGACGGCAGCGATCCTCTGCCCGTCCCCTTCGGCCTCGCTGCGCGGTGCGACCGTGCTCTCGCATGGAGCCGTGCCAACCAACTTGTCCATGTGGGATCCTTTCGATGTCCGGATTGTGCAACCTGTAGCGACTACAGGTGCAAGCGCTGATTTGGGCCGTTCACGTGTTCCTCGCTCCGGCCTCGGGACGGCTCTGCGGGCTGCCCCGGTGGGATCGGGTCCAGGATGAGGGATCGGCCCGTCCGGCCCGGTCACCACGCGACGGTAGAAGCAGCTGGAGCGGCCGGTGTGACAGGACCCTGCTCGACCGGCCAGGCGAACCCTCAGCCAGATCGCGTCCTGGCCGCAGTCCACCCGGATCTCCTGGACGTGTTGGACCTGCCCGCTCGTCGCGCCCCTGTGCCAGAGGCGCTGCCGGGACCGGCTCCAGAACCACGCCTCACCGGTCTCGATGCTCCTGTGGAGCGCGGCGGCCTTCATCCAGGCCAGCATCAGGACGGCGCCGGAGCCCGCGTCGGTGGCAACGGCCGGAAGCAGCCCGGCGCCGCCGAAGCGTGGCAATAGCGCGGCGCATTCCTCGCGGGCGATGGTCTCGCCAGAGTGGAACATGCGTCGCCCTCGGTCTTGCCCGTGCCGGGTCGCCGCCGGCGGACCTGCGGCCCCGTCCACGACCCGGCGAAGACCCGAGAGTCGCTCACCGGTTGCCGCCCTCGGGCCGGTGACGCCCGATCCCGTTCGAGCGGGCGAGGGCGAACCAGACGGCGCCGTCCGGATCGACTGCGATCCCGTTCGGTGCCTTGAGGCCGCCCAGACCGATCTCGCTGAGCCGTCCGCCCGGGGACAGACGGCTGAGCCGTCCGCCACAATGCTGCGTCACCCACAGCGCGTCGCTGCTGGCCGCGATGCCGCAGGGAGACCTCGTGCCCGTACAACGGGCAGGGTGGCCGTCCTCGGAAACGGAACCAGGCGCGCACGATGCGAGCGTAAACTCGGTCACGCTGCCGTCTGTCGTGATCCGACCGATGGCATCCGCCGCAGCCTCGGTGAACCACAGGGCGCCGTCCGGACCGGAAACGATATTTTGCGGGGCGCTATCTGGGGTCGGCAGCGGGAACTCCGCAACCTGGCCGGCCGGTGTGATCCGGCCGACCGTGTTGCTGTTGAAGCCCGTGAACCAGAGATTGCCGTCGGGCCCGAGCGTGATGCCGTAAGGCGTCAGGGTCTTGGCGAGGCTGAACTCGCTCATCCTCCCCTCGGCCGTGATGCGGCCGATCCGGTTCGTGCCCGACAGCGTGAACCACAGGGCACCGTCGGGCCCCGTCGTGAGGCCGAACGGGTAGCTCTCGGGCGTCGGGACCGGATATTCCGTGATCACGCCCGCAGGCGTGATGCGCCCGATCTTGTTGCCGCGGTTCTGCGTGAACCACAGGGCGCCGTCCGGACCGGCCACGATCGCCTGTGGGCGGCTGTCTTGGGTCGGGATGGGGTATTCGGTCAGTTCGCCGTCGGGAGCGAGCCGCCCGATCCTGTTGCCCTGCTTCTCCGTGAACCAGATGGTGCCACCGGGTCCGACGGCCACGCTTTCCGGGTAGCTGTCGGGGATCGGGAGCGCGAAGAGCCCCACGTCGCCGGCGTGCGCCGGGCCGGTCAGGGCCAGGACGACCGGAAGGCTCCCGAGGCGCAGCGGCCGGAGGCGGAAGCGCGAGATTTCGTCGATCACACTCCGGGCATGCCTGCGCAAGGCCTGGGGGACGCGGGCAATCAAGGAGAATTTCAACACGGCTTTCCCTCCCACCTTGGAGGGGCTAGCATCTGTAGCGACTACAGGTTCAAGGAGATTTGCATGGGCATCGTTCCTGCGTCGCGCGGACGCGCTGCCCTGACCATCGGGGCGCTTTCTGAGGGAACCGGCGTCAACATCGAGACGATCCGGTATTACGAGAAGGTCAAGCTCCTGCCGGCACCGCCCCGGACGGCCGGGAACCAGCGGATCTACGATCGAGCTCACCGGCAGAGGTTGACCTTCATCCGCCGGGCCCGCGAGCTCGGGTTCAGCGTCGAGGACATCCGGGCGCTGCTGACGCTCGTCGACCGCCACGCGGTCACCTGCGGGGAAGTCCAGGGCGTCGCCGACCGCCAACTGATCGCGGTGCGGGCGAAGATCGCCGACCTCCGGCGGATGGAGCGCGTCCTGAAGGACATGACCGCGGCCTGTATCGGCGGCCTCGTACCCGACTGTCCGATCATGGAGACGCTGTTCCAGGACGAGGACTCGTGACGCCTGCATCCGCCGGCCGTATGCTTCGGGCACGCGGCCGGCGGCTTCCCGCCGCCTCAGGTGGCCGACGGCCTGCTCCACACGTGACCGCCAGCAGCGAGCGCGCTCAAACCGGCACCCTCCGAGGCCGGCCGATAGGTTCGCGGGCAGACGCCGCCGAGCCTGTTCGACAATCCAGACCGAACTTCGCATTCACCTCTGGCCGATACGGAACCGAAGAAACTTCCGGCCCGGCGGAAACCTGAAGCTGCTCCAGGTTTGTTGACCATCGTGCGTGCGGCCATCGGCCCATCTTCTGTCGCCGGTCGGGTCAGACGCGGGCTCGTCCGAGGCACCAAGCCGAGCCGGGGCCCGCTTGCGCCTGTCTGGCTGCCGACCTGTTCGGGGAGGTTCCATGCTGTCCGCTCGCGGCCCTTCGCGTGAGGTGGGCAATATCCCGGAACCGGCGCGAGCGCGGGAGTCGCCACCTTCCTCGCCTTCGCCGCGCTTGCCCTCGTCCGCTGTGGCTTGCCCATCCATCCATCTTCCGTCCGACGTGCCACTGGCCTCCGTGGCTCCGTACGAACCGGCGGCCGCAGGTGCCCTTGCAGCGCTCGGGCGGGTCGGCTTCGGCTGACACCTCCGACGGTGCTGCGCCACCTGCGCGCGCAATGCGGGCCGTCCCGGCAGGGCTCGCGACCGAAGAGGAGCTGCCGGTGAGCAGGACATCCCTCGCAAGTCTGGGTGAACGAGATGGCTGGAAGCTACGACTTGATCATCATCGGCAGTGGCACGGCGGCCATGGTCGCGAGCAATCGGGCCTCGGCCGCCGGCCGTAAGGTCGCAGTGACCGACTTCCGGCCCTTCGGCGGCACCTGCGCCCTGCGCGGATGCGACCCCAAGAAGATGCTGGTGACCGGCGCCCAGGTGATGGACGACATCCGCCGCATGCGCACCCGCGGGGTGGTCGCGCCCGAGGCTCGGATGTCCTGGCCGGAGCTCATGGCGTTCAAGCGCACCTTCACGGCCCCGATCCCGGAGAAGCAGGCGAGGAACTACGCCGGGAAGGGCATCGACGCCTTTCACGGCCAAGCCCGCTTCGTGGGTCGGAACGCGGTCGCGATCGCGGGCGAGGGCGTTTGCGAGGCGCGGCACATCCTGATCGCGGCCGGAGCCCGCCCAGCGCCGCTCCCCTTTCCCGGCGCCGAGCACCTCGTCACCAACGAGGAGTTCCTGGAGCTTGAGGAGCTCCCGCCTCGTATCATCCTGGTCGGGGGTGGCTACATCGCGGCCGAGTTCTCGCACATCGCGGCCCGGGCGGGCGCGAGCGTCGCGATCCTGCAGCGTGGCGAGCGCCTCCTGACCCAGTTCGACCCCGAGCTCGTCGGTTGGCTCATGGAGAGCTTCCACGAGGCGGGGATCGACGTGCGGACGCGGCGCGCCGTCGTGCGGGTCGAGAAGGCGGGGCACGGGTACACGGTCCTGACGCGGTCCGAGACCGGCGCCGAGGAGGCGATGGAGGCCGACCTCGTGGTCCACGCCGCGGGCCGAATCCCGGATCTGGAGCCGCTGCAGCTCGATGCCGCCGGCGTCGCGCGGGACGAGCGCGGGCATCTCAGGCTCAACGCGTTCCTGCAGAGCCCATCGAACCCTGCCGTCTACGCCGCAGGCGACGCCGCCCGGACGGGGCCGCCCCTCACGCCGGTATCGAGCCACGACGCCAAGGTTGCCGTGCGGAACATGATCGAGGGCAATCAGTACCGGCCTGACTATCGCGGCGTCCCGAGCGTCGCCTTCACTATCCCCCCGATCGCGAGCGTCGGGCTGAGCGAGGCAGAGGCGCGGCAGAGGAACTTGAGGTTCCGCCTGCGGAGCCAGAGGGTGTCCGGCTGGTACACGGCCCGGCGCGTCGCCGAGCCCACCTACGGCTTCAAGGTTCTGGTCGACGAGGACACCGACCGCGTGCTCGGTGCGCACTTGGTCGGCCCCCACGTCGATGAGGTCATCAACATCTTCGGCCTGGCGATCCGGCATGGTCTCACGGCCGAAGACCTGAAAACGACGATGTTCGCCTACCCAACCGGAGCATCCGACATCGGATACATGCTCTGAACGGCTGCGTTCTCGACGAGCAGGTGAAGGCAGGCGGCCTCGGAGAGCGGGGGCGTGGCTTGCACCCGGCTGCGCCGTCGCAGCCGGACGGAGTCCCGCGGCGCCGCCTTCGTGACAGGCACGTCCACGTCGCTGATCGTCGACGAGGCCGCGACACCCGCCCCTGGGGCTTCGCCTCGCCCGGCCGAGAGTCCCCGACGCTCGCGCAGGTCCGCGGCTTGGCAAACCAGCGCGTGTACGGCGCAGCGGCAGCGAGGATGGCGGAGCCGCTCCAGCGCTTCCAGGGGCTCTGCACCGGGGCCCTCCTGCACGGTACGCTCCTGCTCCGCTTGCGCAGCGGGACTCGGTGCACCCGAGCGGCCCGCCGGCGCCGGTTGGGCCGTCCGCGGTCACCTCAAACTGGGCTGGTGGGCCGTCCCGGCCTTAAGAGGTGTCGAATGCGGGGCACGGCTCCGCTCCGACGCGTTCCGCCTCAGAGACCCTGCCGCCCCGGGACGAGAACGGACCGTCGAGGCTCAATGCGGCTGCCTCGATCGACTTCCATACGTCGGGGAAGCGCGTCCCGTGCCCTGCTCGTCCGCGAAGCCAAGGCATGCCTCGGCCACGCAGGCCGATGCCGACGACGGGTCGGCCGCGCCGGCGAGGGCCTCCAGGGCGCGCATGAGGTGCTCGGCCGCGTCGCGATGTCCCTCGCGGCGCGCCTGCCGGAATGCGGAGAGGATGACGGTGTCGAGGGTATCCTCCTCGAATTCGGGTGTTGGCGTGCTCAGGGGCGTCCTCCTTCGACGGACGGCGTCTCGGGCCTGAAGAGACGCACGGCAGTTGCGGCCAGCGCCAGTTCCGCCGCCGCGAACAGCGCGAGCGTCGTCCCGAACCCGAAGCGGAGCAATCCGCCGAAGAGCAGGCTTCCCAGCCCGAACCCGGTGAACAGCAGGCAGACGTTGAGCCCCATGGCCTGCCCCGGACGTTGGCCCCCGAGCGCGGTGACGACGCCGGCGAGCAGCGGCTGGGTCATGTCGTAGCCGAGCGACAGGACCGTTACCGCCGCCGCAGCCAGGAGAAGCGGCGCGTCGAGGGTCAGAGCTGCCGCCGCGAAGGCCCCCAGGAGCAGCCCGACCGGGAGCAGGCGGCCGCGCCCTCGCCGGTCCGCGATGCGGCCGATGACAGGCCCCAGGAGGAAGCCCGGGATGCCGTAGCCGAGGAGCGCAAGGCCGACCCCGACGGGACCGAGCCCGTATCGCTGCTCGAAGTACAGGCCGAGCCAGGTGAACACGCCGGAGTGGAACATCGAGTTGAGCAGGACGAAGCTATAGGTGCGGCGTCCGCGTGGGATGAGCAGGAGGTCGCGATAGCCGCGGAACAGGTCGGGCAGCCGTGTCCCGATCGCCGTGGCGCCCGGGATGATCCCCCGTGACGGCGCAAGGACGAGCAGGAGCGCGCCCCCGGCGGCGCCGACGGTCAGGAAGAGGCCGCGCCATCCGGCGACCGGTTCGAGCAGGGCGCCGAAGGTCGACCCGAAAGCCATGCCGCCGGCCATGGCGCCGAACAGCCATCCCAAGGGGCGCCCGCGTCGTTCGTAGGGGAAGAGCCGGCCCACGAGAACGAGGCCGAGGGGGACGACCCCGCTCGCCCCCAGGCCGGTCAGGAAGCGCCACGTGGCGAGTTGCCCGACCGAGCTCGCCGTGGCTGTCAGGGCCGTCAGCGCAGCGAAGGCGGCCAGGGAACCCGCCATGACGCGCCAGACGCCGAGGCGGTCCGCCAGCAGCCCGTAGACCAGCGTCGCCGCGCCGTACGGAATCAAATAGGCCGGAACGATGAGCCCGACACGCTCGGGCAAGACGCCGAACCCCTGCGCCAACTGCGGCAGGACCGGCGCGACCATGAACGCCTGAAAGAAGATCACGAACGCCGCTGCCGCGAGCACGCGGAGGAGGCGCTCGCGGTCAGCCTCCGCGGGTTCCGCCGTTCCGGGGATCATGCCTGTACCTCGGCGCCGTCGAACCCGCCATTGGCGAGCGCCGACCGGATCTCCGCGGGTCCGACGCGGGACGGCTCGAAGCGAACGGCGACGTGCTTACGCCAGGCGCTGGCCCTCGCCTGCCGGACACCCGGAATGGCCATCAGCAGGTCACGGACCGTCTCGGCGCAGCCGTCGCATAACATGGTTGGCACGGAGAGGGTGACCTCCGTCAGAAAGGCGGTTTCGTCGCTCATGAGGTCTCCGGGGTTCAGAGCAGGTCCGCGTAGACCCGCGCGTAGTAGGCGCTGACCAGTAGGAGGGCGGCGCCGCTGAGGAGCTGCAGGGCTCGGCCCCAGACGCCGAGGCGGGCCAGGCGGGTGACCGCGCTCCCGGCCGCACCGGCGGCGAGGAAGGGCAGGCCCCGACCGAGGCCGAAGGCGAGGGCGAGGACGACGCCGCGCCCGTCCCGACCCTCCGCGGCCGCCACCGTGAGCAGCAGCAACAGCGGCGCGGCCGAGGTGCCGACGCTGAACACCACGCCGTAGGCGAAGGCGCCGAGCAGGCCGGGGTGGCGCCAGGCCGTCAGCGCTCGGGTGCGCAGGCGCGGCCACCAGAAGGCGAGCAGCGCCGCCGCGAGCGAGACGCCGGCCATGAGCAGGGCCCAGCTCCGGCCGAACGCCTCCGTCGCGAGCGCGCCGAGATGTCCCACCGCGGAGCCGAGGGCGGCGAGGCTCAGGACGATTCCGGCGAAGAAGGACCCGGCCACCTGCAGGCCGGCGCGGCGGGACCCCGCCTCCGAGGCCCCGGCGACGCTGGCCAAGCCGAGCCCGACCGGCAGGGTGCAGGGGCAGACCGCGCTGGCCAGGACCCCGGCAAGGAACGCGATCCAGAGGGCGGCCGGCCCGCCGGCGCCGGTCGCCAGGGGCCGGACGAGATGTTCGAGCGTCACGGCGCCACCACGGGAGGACCGGGGGTGTAGCCGAGGCCCGCGACGGCCGTCCGCACGCGACCGAGCAGGAGGGGTCGGCCGGCGGCGTAGGTGACGCGGAGCGTGCGGCCGACGAAATCGATCTCCGCGTCGGTCACCCCGTCCACCTTCCGGACCGCACGCTTGATCGAGGCGGCGCAGGAGAGGCAGACCATGCCTTCCACCGGGAGGGTCGCGACCTTCAGATCGGAGCCGCGGCGTGACGTGGCCGGCGTGTCCTCTTGGGCCCGAACAGGCCCCACCGGTCCCAGGAGGAGAGCTGCCAGTGCGGCCGCCCCGCTCGAAGAAATCAGGAACCTCATCGCCGACCTCCTTCGATGGCGAGCCCGTTCGTCCCGGGCAGGCTGCCGACGCTCGTGATCGCCCCCAGGAACAGTCCGGGCTGGCCCCAGAGGGAATTGAGGAAGATCGCGGTGACGCTCACCGCCATGGCGACCATGGCCCAGATCGGGTTGATGAGGCCGGTCGCGGCGATCGGGATGCCGAGGCCGTTGAAGGCGAAGGCGAGCCAGACGTTCTGGAGCATCTTGGCGTAGCTGCGCCGGCTGATGCGGCGGGCGAGCGGCAGCGCGGCCAGGCGGTTCGACAGGATGATGATGTCGGCGGCCTCGATGGCGATGTCGGTGCCCCCGCCCATGGCGATGCCGACATCGGCCTGCATCAGGGCGGGCGCGTCGTTGATGCCGTCGCCGACCATCGCGACCTTGGCCGTCGCCTGGAGGCGCCGCACGGTCTCCGCCTTGCCGTCGGGCATCACCCCCGCGTGGACCTCGTCGATGCCCGCCTCGGCGGCAATCCGGCGGGCGGCCCGCTCGTTGTCACCGGTGAGCAGGACCGTCCTCACGCCCTCAGCCCGCAAGGCCGCGACCGCCTGCGCCGCGTCGGACCGCAGGCTGTCGTCGAGCGCGAGCAGACCCAGCAGGCGATGGTCCCGGCTGACCACGATGACGGTGCGCCCGGCCCCCTCCAGGGTCAGGATGCGCGCTGAAGCGGGCGCGAGATCGATGCCGTGGCCGGCGAGGAAGGCCGGGCTGCCGACCAGGACGTTGCCCGCCTCGGTCTGGGCGACGATGCCCTTGCCCGGGACGGCCTCGAACGAGGTCACGTCCGGGGGCACGGCGCCGCGAGCGAACGCGGCCTTGACCACCGCCTGCGCGAGCGGGTGCTCGGACGAGGCCTCGGCCGCGGCGGCAACGGCGACGAGATCGGCCTCGCTCCCGGAGAACGCCTCGACCTCGCGGACCGCGGGCCGGCCCTCGGTGAGGGTCCCGGTCTTATCGAAGACGACGGTGTCAACGAGGCGATAGCCCTGGAAGGCCTCGCCGGTCCGCATCAGGATGCCGTGCTCGGCGGCTTCGCCGGACCCCCGCACGATGGAGAGCGGTGCCGAGATCCCGACGGCGCAGGGATAGCCCATGACCAGGACGCTCAAGCCCGCGAACACGGCCCGCTCGATGTCGGGTTCGCCGCCCGCCAACCACGAACCGGCGAGCCAGCCGACGAAGGCCAGCGCGGCCACCGCGAGCACGGTCGGGGTGTAGACCTGCAGGACGCGGTCGACGAGGTGGAGCAGGCCAGGCTTGAGGGCGCGGGCGTCCTCGACCTCGCGCACCACCTTCTGCAGGAAGCTGCCGGCCCCCACCGCGGTTACCCGCACCAGCAGGGTGCCGGTGCCGTTGATCGAGCCGCCGATGACGGCGTCGCCCTCCGCGCGCTCGACCGGGATCGGCTCGCCGGTGACGAGGGCCTGGTCGACGGCGGAGCGGCCGCCCGCGACCGTGCCGTCGACGGGCACGCGCTCCCCGGGGCGGATGCGGACGAGGTCGCCGACTGCGACCGCGTCCAGCGGCACATCCCGCTCCTGGCCGTCCCGGACCACGCGGGCGGTCTCCGGCTGGAGGTCGAGGAGCCGCTTCACGGCCTGGGAGCTGCGCGTCTTGACGATGAGGGACAGCCACTCGGAGAAGATGTGGTAGGTCGCGACCATGACCGAGACGGCGAAGAACGGGGCCGTCGGGTAGTCCGGCCGGTCGAGAACCAGCCCGATGACGCCGCCGAGCATGCCCGCGAAGGCGCCGATTTCCAGCAGCACGTGCTGGTTCAGGATGCCGCGGCGGAGGGCCTGGACGGCCATGTGCAGGATGTGGCGCCCAACCCCGAAGACGAGCACGACCGCGAGCGCGGCGACGAGCCAGGGAGCGGAGGCCGTTAGGTAGCCCTGGAGGTTCAGGTAGAGCAGGCCGAGTGCCAGGACTGCGAGACCGGTGGTGCTGGCGGCCGCGGCGAGGAGGCTGGTCTTCCGCAGGACGAGGAAGACCATCGCGCCGAGGCTGAGGCAGACCAGGGCGGGTAGGAAGCCGATCCAGCCGAGGGTGGGATCCGCGATGATGGGAATGGAGGCGACGCTCAGGGCGACCGCCACGACGAAGCGGCGGCTCTCGCGCACGAGATCGCGCTCCTCCTCCTCGTAGGGCCGGACCTTGCGCGGGTCGGAGATGGTGTAGCCGATGTCGCGCAGGATCCCCAGCAGCGCCGCCGGCCGCGCGACCGCCGGGTCGTACTCGACGAGGGCCTGCTCGTGGGTCAGGCTGACCGCCACCTTGTCGACGCCGGGCTGGCTGCCCAGAGCCTTCTCGATGGTTCCGGTGCAGAGCGAGCAGTGCAGGCCGCCGATCCGGGCACGGATGCGCGCCCGGTCGGGCCGGCTCGCCGGCTCCTCGCTCCACAGGGAAAAGTCGGTGTCGAGGGTTGCTGCGGCCATCGGTCCGTCTCCAGGAATGTCCAGCCGGCCGGATCAGGCCGAAGTACGGGCCACGACCTGGAAGCCGCGCTTCTCGATCAGCTCGACGAGGCGGTCCTCGCTGGTGGTCGCCGGGTCGTAGAGGGCGCGGACGCGTCCCTCGTCGAAGGAGACGTCGATGCCGCGGACGCCGGGATGAGCCTCCAACAGAGAGCCGACCGAGGCGGAGCAGGCGGCGCACCGCCAGCCTTCGACCTTCAGGGTGACCGTCCTCATGGCGTCTTCCTCTTTCTCGGCGCGCCGCATCGGCACGCCGCCGGTGCCGGCGGTGCCTCGTCGAGGGCTTCCAGGATGGTGCAGCCACCCAGCCCGCCGTGGCCCGGGCACGAGGCGACCACGGCCTCCAGGGCGGCGCGGACGCGCAGGAGTTCGGCGATCCTCGCGTCCACCTCGGCGATCTTGTGCCGGGCCCGGGCCCGCACGTCGCCGCAGTCGGCCTGCGGGTCGGCGCGCAGGGCGAGGAGCTCCTGCGCCTCCTTGAGGGAGAACCCGATCCTCTGGGCCTGCCGGATGAAGCGGATGCGGGCGATCACCTCGGGCGGGTAGGTCCGATAGCCGGCCCCCTTGGCCGGCTGCGCGATCAAGCCCTGGCGCTCGTAGAACCGGATGGTCTCGACGCCGACGCCGGCCTCCCGCGCCGCCTTCCCGATGGTCGGATCCCGCATGTGCTGCCCCGGCATCACCAACGCCCCGTGAGCCTAAGGTCCGTACCGTAGTACGGGGTCAAGGGCGTTTTACGAGGGAAGTCTTTGGGCTCTCGCTCCCGGTTATCCTCCGTGGTTTCCGGAAGGGGCGGCCCATGGGCTCGGTCTGCCGCCGGGCGGCGGCCCGAGATGCCTCAGGGATAGGCTCGCACCGCGTCATCGTGCGATGCGGACGGGGCGGGCAATGGCCTCGCGGGTCCCGCGCAATTCGCTGGAGGGCAGGTAACGCGGGTCGAGGTCGCCCACGCGCGAGAACGCCGGCCCGGCGAACTGGGCGCGCACGTCGTCCCCGCGGTTGTCCCGAGCCACCCGGAAGAAGTTGCGCGCGGTCCCGCCCTCGACGCCGAGGGCGAGGTCGAGCATGCGCACGATGCCGGAATAGATGCTCGTGGTGCGTGCGACCTCGAAGGCCGCCGCGACGTCGCCGCCCGCCTTGCCCAGCCAGAGCACGTCGATGAGTTGCACCGTCTCGGCCGAGCCGCTCGCGGTCAGGCGTTCGGGCAGGCGGTTGAGGCAGCCGCCCGACAGGCGGCCGGGGCCGTAGGGACGGCCGGCGTCGTTCGAGGCGATCCAGACGTCGAAGCCGAGGGCCAGGCCGAGGTCCCGCAGCCAGCCCTGGATCTCGGTGTGGGTGTGGTCCGCCTTGCTCGCGGCCTGCGCCCGCACCCGGTCGAGGTCCGCCCGCCGGCGGGCCAGGGCCGCGGCCCCCGTCGCGCTCGGGCAGCGGCCGGACCCGACGTCGAACAGGAAGCCGGCGACGCCCCCGTCATCGTTCGAGAGGAGCGTCCGGTGGCTGGCGTTGAGGGCGACGATCCCCCGGGCCCATGGCGAGGGACTCGTCCCACTTGCCGAGTGTCGCGTTGGCCCCGGTCAGCGCGTTGTAGCCCTTCACGATGGCCGTGTTGAACGGGCTCACCCAGGTCGGGTGCAGGAAGTAGAGCAGGTTCGCCGCCGCCGGGCCGAGGCTCGTGATCCCCGCCTGGTCGAGCGCTTGGATGGCCGCGAGCACCTGCGCCTCGGCGGTGCCGCGCAGGCAGGCGTCGAGGAAGCGCCCGAAGGCGACCTGGTTGGCGCCGTCCTCGTGGATGTCCGGGATGCGCAGCTTCGGCTTCCAGAGGAAGGCGTGGTCGGCGCCGTGGAAGACCTGGCGCTGCTCTGCGATCGCGTGGGCCCCCGTCTCCAGTCACGAGCCGCGGTAGGCGTTGCCGAAGGTGTCGGCCCGGATCTCCTCGACCACGGCCTGGAGGCGGCGTCGGATCGCGCGGAAGTTCTCGATGCGCTCCTCCCACAGGGACCAGGTCCGGTGGGAGCCGCCCGGGTCGTCGCGCCAGGCCCGGATGCGGTTCCCGATCCAGGCCGCGTCAGGCAGGGAGGGTTCGGTCGGTCCCGGTCTCGTCCATCACCTGCATCGGCGCGGCATACCCGTCCTTCGCATCCGGATGGGAGCGTACCATCCCGCCTTCGGGAACGCTGTCATCGGCAAGGCTCACGCGGGCAGTGTGGTCGGTCGCGTCGAAGGCGGCGCGCTCGGTCAGGGCGCGGCCCCCTCCCCGCTGGCCTGCCGGACTCGGCGCGGCAATTCGCGCGCGAGCGCCGTGCGCCGACAGGGCGTCATCTTACGCCATGCCCTGATCTCCGAACTGGTCCGGCCGCAGCCGACGCACCAGCCCGACCGGCCATCGAACCGGCAGACGCCGGTGCAGGGATCCTTCTCCGTCACGGCACGCCCTCCCTCGCCCGCAACGGGCTTCTCGCTCGACATACATAGGGTAGCCCCCTATATTACGAAGCGAAGGGAGCCGACCCATGTCCCACACCGTCAAGGACAAGACCAAGCTTCTGGCGCGCGTGCGCCGGATCAAGGGGCAGGCCGAGGCCGTCGAGCGCGCCCTGGAGGCGGAGATCGGCTGCACCGACGTGCTGATGCTGGTCGCCTCGATGCGGGGCGCCATCAACGGGCTGACCGCCGAGCTGATGGAGGACCACATCCGCCATCACGTCGTCGACCCCGCTCGCGAGCCCGACCCGGAGCGTGCCAAGGGCGCGGCCGAGCTCATCGAGGTCGTCCGGACCTATCTGAAGTAGGAGGGCGACCCGTCATGGTCCCGTTTCCCGAATTGCTGCAGCAGGGGACCGCGCACGCCTGGCTGTTCGTGCCGAGCGCGATCCTGCTCGGCGCCCTGCACGGCCTGGAGCCCGGCCACTCCAAGACGATGATGGCCGCCTTCATCATCGCGGTCCGCGGCACCGTCCTGCAGGCGGTCCTGCTGGGCTTGGCGGCGACGCTCTCGCACACGGCGGTCGTCTGGGTGATCGCGCTCGGCGGCCAGTACCTGGGGCAGGCGTGGGGCGGCGAGGCGTCCGAGCCGTACTTCCAGCTCGCCTCGGCCGTCCTCATCGTCGGCATCGCGCTCTGGATGGCGTGGCGCACCTGGCGCGAGCAGCACCACGACCACCACCACGACGCCGAGGGCCACGGCATCATGGCCCGCGATGGCGTCTTCCAGCTGGAGGTCATCGAGGACGGCGTGCCGCCGCGCTGGCGCCTGAGCCGGGTCAAGGGCGTGCTGCCCCCGGCCCAGCGCGTCACCCTTGAGACGGTCCGACCCGACGGTGCCCGCCAGGCATTCTCGTTCGCGAGTGGGGGCGACTTCCTGGAGAGCATGGAGGAGATCCCGGAGCCGCATGCCTTCAGGGCACGGCTGCACCTCGATGGGTCCGCCGGGGCGGAGATCCACGAGGTCGCGTTCGAGGAGCACGGCCACGCACACGACCACCTGAACCTGGGCGACGAGGACGACGCACACGCCCGGGCGCACGCCGAGGCCATCCGGCGACGGTTCGGGGGCCGCACCGTGACCACCGGTCAGATCGTGCTGTTCGGCCTGACGGGCGGCCTGATCCCGTGCCCGGCCGCCATCACGGTGCTGCTGCTCTGCATCCAGCTCAAGCAGTTCAGCCTCGGCTTAGCGCTCGTCGTGTGCTTCAGCATCGGGCTGGCGCTCACGATGGTGTCGGCCGGAATCCTGGCCGCGCTCAGCGTGAGGCACGTGGCGAACCGCTGGTCGGGCTTCGACGCCTTCGCCCGGCGGGCCCCCTACGCCTCCGCGGCTCTGATCGTCCTGGTCGGCCTCTACACGGGCTGGCTCGGCTGGGAGGGCATCCGGCACGGCCACCAGGAGCCTGCGACGACGATTGCCGTGTGGGCGCCGGCCTGACGGGCGCCGCGGCCCTTGACCTTCCCACCAGGGGAAGCCCCATCTGCGTAGGACGCCACCGACGGGAGGGCGTCATGGTCCGCTACAGGGTCGAGAAAATGGGCTGCGGCGGCTGCGCCCGGACCGTCATACACGTCGTGACCGATATCCGATTTTGACGAAACCGTTCGATTCGATTCACAATCGGTCGATTGCGATTCTGGCGAAACACCATGGCAAATCCCGACCGCACCTACTTGGTTTACGCAACGAACACGGACGGCCACGAGGTTTGCGCAGGCGAATACGCGGCCAAGTGCGCAGATCATGCGATCAACCTGGCCAAGGCAGCCGGGTACGGCGGCACCATGGTCGCGCAGCCCTCGCCGGGTCAGCTCGTTCGCGACCATTACCGGAAGGACAAGGGGCGCGGCTGAGACTATCGCTGGACCGGTTCGGCCCCGACCTGGCCAGGCGGCGCGACCGCGCTCATGCGACGCCTCAGCGAACTCGGTGGAAAGCCCGGCTTGCGCGGCTTTCTTCGGGTGGCGCGTCTTTTCGAGGGAAAGCCATCAATTGTGGTTTTCACCTCCTGTCCCGGAAAAGCCTGTTGACCTTCCCACTATGGGAAGCCCCATCTGAGCGGGACGCCACCGAGGGGAGAGCGTCATGGCCCGATACAGGGTCTCGGAACCGGGTTGCGGCTGCGACCAGGCCGTCACGCGCCGTCCTCGGCGTCGAGTCCGGGGCTCGGGTCAATGCCGACCTGCGGGCCAAACGCGTGACGGGTTCGGGCGCCGGCGGCCTCGCCGACCGCATCGCCCAGGCCATCACGGCCGCCGGCTACCCGGCCGAGCCGTTGCCCGCGGCACCTTGAAACGCCGCCGCGGCAACCAAACCTGCACGCCGGCATTCACGTCCCTGACGACATAGTCCCGCCACTGGAAACGGTGTAAGCAGCCCTCATGAGCCCCGACCGGCAAATCGTGCGCCTGATGGCGGCGATGATCCTCGCGATCATCGCCTACGTCGCGCCGTCCGCCGTCCAGG
>NZ_LSIX01001101.1:0-4522 GCF_001556475.1 Methylobacterium sp. CCH5-D2
CCGGCACCGGCGTGAAGACCGGCGGCGGAGCGGCGCGACGCGGAAGGTCGGCGGCGAAGGCCGAGCCGGCGGCGGTGACGGCAACGAGCGCGGTGGCGCTCTTGAGCAGGGTCTTCATCATCTGGTCCTCACACTCGACGCGTGCCGCCGCGCGCTCGCGACAGGTCGGCACTGGGCCTCGATCGTTCAGGCCTCCTTCGGGTTGGCTTGATGCCGTGCCGCGCACCGACCGTCCGTGACGGCCCCTTGTGGCGCGCTGCCGTTGTTCCCTGAGGATACCTTGACCGTAAAACACGCCGCCAATGGTCAAGGTTCCGTTGCCGACACGTTTTTTTTCGGCGACCAGTTTGACAAAGTGTCGCAGGCGTCCGGGCGCGGTTTCGGCCGGTCGCGGCGGCGCTTCAGGGCAGCAGCGCGATCGCCGAGATCAACCGCCCGTAATCGGGCTCACCCCGGTGGGTGGTGCGGCGGAAGCTGTAGAAGCGGTCCGGGTCCGCGTAGGTGCAGAGGCGCAGGGCCGCGGCCTCCCCGATCCCCGCCTCCGCGAGGCGGGCCAGGATAAAGCCCGGCAGGTCGAACCGGGCGTGTCCGGGCCGCTCGGCCGGCCCGAGGAAGCGCTCCATGCCGGGCGCCTCGGCGGTGAAGCGGGCGACGAAATCGGGCCCCACCTCGTAGCTCGGCTGCTCGATCGTCGGCCCCAGCACCGCGACGATGCTCCGGCGCTCGGCCCCGAGCCGCTCCATCGCCGCGACCGTGGCGCCGACGATGCCCGTGAGCGCGCCCTTCCAGCCCGCATGCGCCGCGCCCACCACGCCGTTCTCGGGATCCGCGAACAGGATCGGGCCGCAATCGGCGGTGGCGATGCCGAGCGCGAGGCCCGGCACCCGCGTCACCATCGCGTCGGCGCGCGGGCGCTCGGCGAAGGGCGCCTCGACGGTGACCACCGCAGCGGAGTGCACCTGATAGAGGCCGACGAGGCGGTCGTCGGGAAGCCCGAGCTGCGCGCACATCCGGGCCCGGTTCTCGGACACGCGCTCCGGCACGTCGCTCGATCCGGTCCCGCCGTTGAGCGAGGCGTAGATCCCCTCCGAGACGCCGCCCTGCCGGGTGAAGAAGGCGTGGCGGATGGCGGCGTGCCCGCTCAGTTCCGGCGCTTCGATGACCATGGGCGAGTGTCCCGGCAACGTATGAGGCGCCTCGGCGCCGGCAGACCGCCTCGATAGCCGAACCGGAAGCCCGAGACGACGGTTGATCGCGCAGGAACCGCGAGGCCGGAGCCGCATTTCGCTGCGGCCGGACCGCCGGGGTCCGACTTCGGAGGAGGTGGACGATGTCTCAGAGGATCAAGCCCGACCGCCCGATCTGGCCGCCGCTGCCGGACACCGAGGTGAGAGCCGTGCCGTCGCCCGGGCCGGCCAAGGCGCCCCGCGCCGCGCCGCCGCAGGGCGGGAGCGGCCCGGGCACGGCCGGACCGCGAGCCCAGCGGGTGGCGCCGGCCACCGCGGAGGCCTTCGGCTCACTGGCCGGCTAGGCCGCCGGAGCCGGAGCCCCGGCCTCCGGGGCCGCGAGGGCCGGCAGCGGGCCCAGGCGCGGGTCGGCCACCCCCAGGACCTTGAACAGGCCGCCCATGCCGCGCTCGGCCGGATCGGTCAGGCGCGCGGCCGCCGCCTCGATCGCCCGAGCCTGCTCGGCGCCGGCCCGGGCCTTCAGCCGCTCGGCGCGCTCCGCGAGACCCATCGCCAGCAGGAAGTCGCGCTGTGTGACGGGCCCGTGCACCGCGGCGCCCTCGGCCGCGGCGGCGCGGGCGAGCGCGGCGAAATCGACGTGGACGGTGAGGTCGGCCGCGCCCGGCGCCGCCAGCGGGTCGGCGAAGGCATGGCCGGCGAGCGCCTGGAACGTGTCGCCGAAGCCCGGCCGGACGTGGCCGTAATCGATCGCCAGAAGGGCGCCGCCCGCGGCGCGGAAGCGCCGGCCGAGGGCGCGCACGAGGCCGAGCGCGGCGGAGGGCAGGGTCATCAGGGCGCCTTCGGGCGCCTCCGCGGCGATCTCGGGCACCGGATCGGGCGCGAGGCCGAAGGCGAGCCGCCCCTCGACGAGGCCGACGACCCGCTCGCACCAGCCGCGCCCGGTCCGCGCGAACTGGCGCGCCGGCAGGCAGTCGAGGAACTCGTTGGCGATCACGATCGCCGGGCCGGGGGGCAGGGTGTCGATGCCGTCGTGCCAAGTCACGTCGGCGCCGACGAGCCGCGCTTCCTGGGCCGCCCGCAGCACCGGGCTCGTCTCGACGAGGTGGACCGCGAGGCGGGCGTCCGGAGCGGCCGCCCGCAGCGCCCGGAGCGCGTCGGCCATGAGCGTGCCGCGGCCGGGGCCGAGCTCGACCAGGACGAGGTCGTCCGGCGCCCCCATCCGCCGCCGGACCAGCGCCACCCAGACGCCGAGGAGTTCGCCGAACATCTGGCTGATCTCGGGCGCGGTGGTGAAGTCGCCCCGCGCGCCCAGCGGGTCGCGGGTCCGGTAATAGCCGTGCACCGGGTGGCCGAGGCAGAGCGCCATGTAGCGATCGATCCCGATCGGACCGGTCTCGCGGATCAGCCCGGCGATCTCCGCGCCCAGCGGCGTGCTCACGCCTGCACCGCCCGGTCGGCGACGGCGGGCGCCTCGACGGGATGGCGCGGCCGGGTCCAGCCGCGGGCGGCGAGCACGATGTAGGCGAGGCCGACCAGCGCCATCGGCACGCAGAGCAGCATCCCCATGGTGATGCCGCCGCCGAGCGGCCCGAGATTGTCGCCGAACAGGAAGCCGAGCTGCCGGTCGGGCTCGCGGAAGAACTCGCAGGCCGTGCGGGCGAGCGCGTAGCCGAGCACGAAGAGGCCGCCGAGAAGCCCCGGCCGGCGGAAGCCGAAGCGGCGGACGGCGAGCGCCATCACGATGAAGAGCAGCAGGCCCTCGGTGGCCGCCTCGTAGAGCTGACTCGGGTGCCGGGGCAGGGGCCCGCCGCTCGGGAAGACGACGGCGTAGGGGAAGTCCGGCGCGACCCGGCCCCAGAGCTCGCCGTTCACGAAGTTGGCGATGCGGCCGAAGAACAGCCCGATCGGCACCACCACGGCGCCGATGTCGAGGAGGTTGTAGCCGTTGAGCCTGCGCACCCGGGCGAAGAGCAGGAAGGCCAGGATGGCGCCCAGGAAGCCGCCGTGGAACGACATGCCGCCGTTGCGGATCGCGAAGATCTCGACAGGGTCGGAGAGGTAGAGCGGCAGGTTGTAGAACAGCACGTAGCCGATGCGCCCGCCCAGCACGACGCCGAGCGCCACCCAGACCACGAGGTCGTCGATGTCGGCGACGCTCGGGCGCCGCACCACGCCCCAGAGGGAATCGGCCATCACGAGGCGGCGGGCGTAGTACCAGCCGCCAATCAGCCCGGCGATGTAGGCCAGCGCGTACCACTTGATGGTGATCGGCCCGATGGCGAGGGCGACCGGGTCGATCGCCGGGAAGGGCAGGGCGAGGAGCGGCGGCATCGGCGCGCTTTCCGGCTGTGTCGGGAGCGCGGGCTGTGGACCCGCGGGCGGCGCAGCGTCAACCCACGGCCCCGTGGGGTGGCCGCGCCGCCTCCTAGAACGGCAGCTTCATGCCGGGCGGCAGGGGCAGGCCCTTGGTCAGCTCGGCCATGCGCTCCTGCGCCACCTGCTCGGCCTTGCCGCGGGCGTCGTTGATCGCGGCGACCACGAGGTCCTCCAGGATCTCGCGCTCGTCGGCGACCATCAGGCCGGCGTCGATCTGCACCGCCTTGGCCAAGCCCTTGGCGGTCATCGTGACCCGCACGGCGTCGCCCCCGGCGGCGCCCGTGACCTCGACGCCGTCGAGTTCGGTCTGCAGGTTGGCCATCTTCTCCTGCATGGCCTGGGCCTGCTTCATGATGCCCATGAGGTCGCGCATGCGGCTCGTCCCGTCTCGCTGATGATGGCTCGGATGTAAGGCGCCGCCCCGCGCGGCGCTACGCCTCGTCGTCGGCGCCCTCCGCCTCGGCGGCGTCGGCCTCGCCCAGGATCTCGGCCTCGGCGGTCGCCGGCCCCTCGGGGGCGAGGTCGCGTACGTCGACGATCTGGGCGCCGGGGAAACGGGCCATCACCTCGCGCACGAGCGGGTGCGCGGCGGCGCTCTCGCGGCGGCTGGCGTCGGCGGCCCGGCTCTGCTGGTCGAGGGTGGAGGCGCCCTCCTCGCGGGCGAGCGTGACCACCCAGCGCTGGCCGGTCCAGGCCTCGATCGCGCGGGCGAGGTCGGTGGCGAGGGTCTTGCGCCCGCCCTCGGCGAGGCGGAACTCGATGCGGCCGGCCTCGAAGCGCACGAGGTGGACGTCGCGCTCCAGCGCCGCCTTCAGCAGGATGTCGCGGCGCTCGCCGGCGAGCGCGACCACGTCCTCGAAGCGGGCGAGCCGCGGGCCGGCCGCCTCGACGGCGCGGACGGGCGGCGCGGCCGCGACGGGCGGCGGGGCCGGCTCCGGCGCCGGTACCAGCGGCTGGCG
>NZ_LSIX01001102.1:0-724 GCF_001556475.1 Methylobacterium sp. CCH5-D2
GTTCCCGGGGGCGGCCGTGTTGCGGGCCCGGGCCGTCGCGATCAGCACGCCGAGGGCGCCGCAGACCTCCAGGCTCATCGCGCGCGCCGGCGCTCCGACCGCGTGTGCGTTGATCAGCGCGTGCGTCGCGCCGGGGAAGCGGCGCAGCGTCACCGGCACGCCGGCCTGTTCCAGCCGCCGGGCGTAGTCCTCGCCCTCGTCGCGCAGCGGGTCGAAGGCGGCGACGCCGACATAGGCCGGCGGCAGGCCGTGCAGATCCGGGGCGAGGAGTGGCGAGACGCGCGGATCCAGCGCCTCCGACGGGTCGGACAGGTAGAGGTTCTTGTACCACCGCATCTGGGACGCGGTGAGGAAGAAGCCGTCGCGGAACAGTTCGTAGGACCGGCTCTCGCGGGACAGGTCGGTGACCGGCATCAGCAGGACCTGATAGGCCGGAACCGGCATCGTCCCGTCGCGCCGGGCCCGCTCCGCCGTCACTTGGCTGACCACCGCCGCCAGGTTGCCGCCGGCGCTCTCCCCGGCCACGCCGACGAGGTTCGGATCGCAGCCCCAGGCGGCGGCGTGGGCGACCGCGTGGTCGAAGGCCGCCACCGAATCGTCGAGACCCTTGGGGAACCGGTGCTCGGGCGCCAGCCGGTAATCGACCGACAGGACGCAGATTCCGGCTTCGGCGACGAGGAAGCGGACGAGCGAGTCGCAGGCATCCAGCCCGCCCAGCACCCAC
>NZ_LSIX01001103.1:0-1581 GCF_001556475.1 Methylobacterium sp. CCH5-D2
CCCCTCTCCCCCCCTGCTTCGCAGGGTACCCTCCCCCGCAGAGGGGGGAGGGAGGTCGCGCGTGGGTGCGCACCCCGTGACCGGCCTCGTCCTCCGCCGCCTCGTCACGATGGCGCTGACGCTGCTGCTGATCTCGGCGCTCGTCTTCTTCGTGATCAAGCTGCCGCCGGGCGACTACCTCTCGAACCGCATCGCGGAGCTGCGCGCGGGCGGCGAGGCGGCCTCGATCGCCAAGGCCGAGCTGCTGATCCGCCAGTACGGCCTCGATCGGCCGGTCTGGCAGCAATACCTGATGTGGGTCGGGCTGATGCCGGGGCCCGCCGGGTTCTCCGGCCTGCTGCAGGGCGACTGGGGCTGGTCCTTCGAGTACGACCGGCCGGTGGCCGAGGTGGTCGGCGACGCGCTCTGGCTCACGCTCGTGGTGAACCTCGCCGCCCTGGTCTTCGTCCACCTCGTCTCGATCCCGATCGCGATCTACTCGGCGACCCACCGGCACTCCCTCGGCGACGCGGTCGTGACGGTGCTGGGCTATGTGGGGCTCGCCGTGCCGGGCTTCCTGCTGGCGCTGATCCTGCTCTTCTACGCCAACCGCTGGTTCGGCCTCTCGATCGGCGGCCTCTACGACGCGGGCTTCACCGGCAAGCCCTGGGACGGGGCCAAGATCCGCTCGCTCCTCGCCCACCTCGTCGTGCCGACCCTCGTGATCGGGCTCGGCGGCACCGCCGCGATGATCCGGCGGATGCGCGCCAACCTCCTGGACGAGCTCGCCAAGCCCTACACGGTCACGGCCCGCGCCAAGGGCCTGCCGCCGATGCGCGCGCTCCTCAAGTACCCGTTCCGGATGTCGCTGAACCCGTTCGTGGCCGATATCGGCAACCTCCTGCCCCACCTCGTCTCGGGCTCGGTGCTGGTCTCGCTGGTGATGAGCCTGCCCACCGTCGGCCCGCTGCTGCTGGACGCGCTGCGCACCCAGGACCAGTTCATGGCGGGTTTCATCCTGATGTTCGTGGCGGCGCTGACCCTCGTCGGCATGCTGATCTCCGACCTCGTGCTGGTCTGGCTCGACCCCCGCATCCGGCTCGGGGGCCGCTGATGGTGGCCCACTTCGTCGATCCGGCGCCCTTCGACCCGGATGCCGGCCGCGAGGGCGACCGCGACGCCCCCTCGGCGCGGCGCCTGTTCGTGCGCAAGTTCCTGCGCCACCGGCTCGCCGTGGTCTCGGGGCTGATCCTGCTCGTCCTCTATGCCAGCGTGCCCTTCGTCGAGTGGCTCGCGCCCTACGGGCAGGCAAGGCGCAACGGCGACTTCCTCTACGCGCCGCCGCAGGGGCTGCACCTGTTCCACGAGGGCCGCTTCGTCGGGCCCTTCACCTACCCGTATCGGGCCGAGCTCGACCTCGAGACCTTCCGGCGCAACTACGTCGTGGACCGGAGCCGTCCGCAACCCGTGCGCTTCCTCTGCCGGGGCGATGGCTATCTCTGGCTCGGGCTGATCCCGGGCGAGCGCCACCTCGTCTGCCCGCCGGAGGGGGGCACGCTGTTCCTCGTCGGCACGGACCGGCTCGGGCGCGACATCCTCTCG
>NZ_LSIX01001104.1:0-4004 GCF_001556475.1 Methylobacterium sp. CCH5-D2
GCGGGTCCCCTCTCCTGTAGGGAGAGGTCTGCTTTCGCAGAAAGCCGGGTGAGGGATATGAGGCGGCCGGTGAGGGCTCACCCTGAACGCGCGTCGATGGCGCGCTCAGGCCTGCACCGTCATACCCCTCACCCCAACCCTCTCCCTATGGGAGAGGGCGCGCGTCGCGGTTCAGCCCTCGACCACGTTCTGCGGCTTGCCGGCCACGAAGGCCTCGACGTTGTCGACGAGCTGGTCGGCGAGGATCTGCATCGCCTCCTTGCTGGCCCAGGCGACGTGCGGCGTGACGATGAGGTTCGGCAGGTCCGCCTCGCACAGGATGTTGCCGTCCTTCGGGGGCTCCTGCGCCACCACGTCGAAGCCCGCGCCCGCGATGGTGCCGTTCTTGAGGGCCGCGAGCAAAGCCGCCTCGTCCACCAGCCCGCCGCGGGCCGTGTTGATGAGGATGGCGCTCTTCTTCATCTTGGCGAGCTGCTCGGCCCCGATCAGGTTGCGGGTGTCGGGCGTCAGCGGCACGTGCAGGGTGATCACGTCGGACTGGGTGAGGATGGTCTCGAAATCGACCAGCCCCTCCTGCGGGAAGACGTCGTAGGCGAGGACCTTCATGCCCAGCGCCTCGGCGCGCTTAGCGATCGACTTGCCGAGCGCCCCGTAGCCGACGATGCCGAGCGTCGAGCCGGCGATGTCGTAGATCGGGTAGTCGAAGTAGCAGAACTGGGTGGACTTGGCCCAGTCGCCCCGGCGCACGGAGTTGGCGTACGGCACGATGGCGCGGCGCAGCGCGAACATCAGCCCGACCACGTGCTCGGGCACGGTGTTGAAGGCGTAGTTGCGGATGTTGACGACCGTGACCCCTTGCGCCTTCGCGGCCGCCTTGTCGACCACGTCCGTGCCGGTGGCCGCGACCGCGATCAGCTTGAGGTCCGGCAGCTGCTTCAGCGTCTCGGCGCGCATCGGCACCTTGTTGATCAGCGCGATCTCGGCGCCCTTCAGGCGCTCCACGGTATCCTCGGGCGACCAGGTCGACTCGTACTCCACGTACTCGTGCGGGAAGTTGAATTCCCGAACCTTGGCGTCGAGGGATTCGCGGTCGAGGAACACGATCTTCTTCGTCATGGAACCCTCTCTCGGCAGCGGACGCGTCCTCCGGGCCCCGGTTGATCCGGGTGCCTCGGCCGGTCCTGCGCGGGCGCGCGCACCGGTCTTCTTCCTTGGACCCGCCGGCCTCCTCAAGCCCGCGGGTCGGGCCGCGGGGCGTTGTCCCCGCGGCCTTTCTCCGATCCGTGCCGGATCAGTTCTTGTTGAGCGGGTTCTCGCGCAGGTAGTTCGCGGCCGCCGCCACGCCCGAGCCCGGGGTCACCTTGAGCCCGCAATCGTTCATCGCCATCTCGGCGCCCGCGATGGCGCCCAAGAGCGAGAGCTCGTTCAGGTCACCCACGTGGCCGATGCGGAAGACCTTGCCGGCGACCTGGGAGAGGCCGGCGCCGAGGGCGAGGTTGTAGCGCACGAAGGCGTGCTTGATGATCTGGGCCGCGTCCACGCCCTCCGGTACCACGATCGCCGTGACGGTGTCGGAGTTCCACTTCGGGTCCTTGGCGCAGGTCTTCAGGCCCCAGGCCGCGACCGCCTGGCGGGTGGCCTCGCCGAGCACGTGGTGGCGGTGGTAGACGTTCTCCAGCCCCTCCTCGAACAGGCAGGCCAGCGCCTCGCGCAGGCCGTAGAGCAGCGGCAGCGACGGGGTGTAGGGGAAGTAGCCGGCCGGGTTCTGCTTCCGGTGGTCCTCCCAGGCGAAGTAGACGTGCGCGAGCCGGTCGTTGCGGCCGGCGGCGCCCTCCGAGACCTTCAGCGCCTTCGGGCTGACGCAGATCACGCCGAGGCCGGCAGGCAGCATCAGGCCCTTCTGCGAGCCGGCGATGGCGCAATCGACCTTCCACTCGTCCATACGGAAGGGGAGCGAGCCGATCGAGGACACGCCGTCCACGAAGAGCAGCGCCGGGTGGCCGGCCGCGTCGATGGCCTTGCGCACCGCGCCGATGTCGCTGGTGACGCCCGTGGCGGTCTCGTTGTGGACCACCATCACGGCCTTGATCTCGTGGTTGGTGTCGGCGCGCAGCGCCTCCTCGATCTTCTGCGGGTCGGCGCCTGTGCCCCAGGCCTCCTCCTGCACGACGACGTCGAGCCCGATGCGCTGGGCCATGTCGATCCAGAGGTGGCTGAACTGGCCGAAGCGCGCGGTCAGCACCTTGTCGCCGCGGCAGAGCGTGTTGGTCAGCGCCGATTCCCAGATGCCGGTGCCGGAGGCCGGGAACAGGAAGATGGTGCCGTCGGTCGAGCCGTAGACCTTCTTGGTGTCCTCGAAGAGGGGCTTGGTCAGCGCCGGGAAATCGACCGAGCGGTGGTCCTCGGAGGGCACCAGCATCGCGCGCTGGACCCGGTCCGGGATGTTGGTCGGGCCCGGCACGAAGAGGTGATTGCGACCGGGACGTCGGGTTGCCGCCATGATGTTTCCTCCAATTGCTTGAATTGATGCGCTGCCGGCTTCGCGGCCGGCGTCGTCGGGTCGTGCACGGACCGGGCGGGACGTGGGAAGTGTGCCGGGCGGCGCGTGCGGTGTCCCCGGTCGCCCGGGTGAGCCCGCCGCTGGTTCGGATCGTCGGTCACGCGGAGCGGCGTGGCGGCCTCGCGCCGCTCGCGTCGCGGCATGCTGCGCATGCCGGTCGCCTCCGTTGTACCGCGCTCATCCTGCGCCGGCCGGGTCGCGCTTTCAAGCGCTCTGCCGCGTCATCGACACCTTCCTCCCGGTCGCCCCGACACTTCGAGGCGGGTCCGCGCCGCCACTGGGCCGGGAATGATTATGGACGGTCAAGTCACGGAAAGAAAACCGGAAAAACTTCTCCGGACTGGAAAAAAAATTTGCCCTGGTCGACGAGGGCGGAACCCGTGATTGACTGTTTTGTGCTGCATCGCAGCATGGGCGGCGCAGCAATCGACCTTGTCTCTGCTGTGCGCCGCCGATCCATGGCCCTGCCTCCCGTCTCGCGGGACGGTCGGCGCGGCGCCGCGCGGGTCGAGCCCGCTTCCGGCCAGCCGTGCGCCCCCGGACCGGCCTGCGTCATCAAACTGAGATCGGATTCCGGTTTGGCTCCGGCTCGCCAGAGCAGGAGGCGCGGGATGCGGGATGCGCGCGTGAGCGAGGAGCCTGAGACGGTGCGCGTCCGGACGCTGTTCCTGTCCGACACGCATCTGGGCACGAAGGGCTGCCAGGCCGGGCTTCTGCTCGACTTCCTCAAGGACTACGACGCCGACGTGATCTACCTCGTCGGCGACATCGTGGACGGCTGGCAGCTGCGCTTGGGCTGGTACTGGCCGCAAGGCCACAACGACGTGGTGCAGAAGCTTCTGCGCAAGGTCCGCAAGGGCGCCCGCATCGTCTACGTGCCGGGCAACCACGACGAGTTCCTGCGCGACTACATCGGCACCACCTTCGGCGGCATCGAGATCGCCGAGAGCCGGATCCACGAGGCCGCGGACGGGCGGCGCTACCTCGTCATCCACGGCGACCAGTTCGACATGGTGGTGCGCCACGCCCGCTGGCTCGCGCATCTGGGCGACGGGGCCTACACCTTCGCGCTCTGGGTCAATACGGGCCTGAACCGGGTCCGCCGCCGGCTCGGGCTGGCCTACTGGTCGCTCTCGGCCTGGGCCAAGCTGAAGGTGAAGAACGCCGTCAACTTCATCGGCCAGTTCGAGCAGTTCCTCGCCGACGAGGCCCGGCGCCAGGGCGCCGACGGGGTGATCTGCGGCCATATCCACCACGCGGCCAACCGCGAGATCGACGGCCTGCGCTACCTCAACACCGGCGACTGGGTGGAATCCTGCACGGCGATCGTCGAGCACTACGACGGCCGCATGGAGGTGCTGCACTATCCGAGCCTCCTGCGGGCCCGCGCGTCGGCGGCTGCGGAGGCGGCGGAGGCCGAGCCGCCGACGCGCGGGCCCGCAGG
>NZ_LSIX01001105.1:0-6956 GCF_001556475.1 Methylobacterium sp. CCH5-D2
GGTCTCGCGCCTGTCCGCCCCCTTCACCCTGCGGCCGAAGGCGCGGCCGAACACGCCCCGCGTGCTGCTGATCGGCTCCTCGACGGGCGGTCCGCGCGCGGTCAACGAGGTGCTGGAGAAGATCGGGGCCGCGACGCTCAGGCGCCTGCCGACGCTGATCGTGCAGCACATGCCGCCGATCTTCACCGCGGTCTTCGCCGAGCACATCGCCGCCCGGGTCGGCCTGCCGGCCGCCGAGGGCAAGGCCGACGAGCCGCTCCAGCCCGGCCGCATCTACGTGGCGCCCGGCGGGCGCCACATGGGCCTCGTGGGCGGAGCGGGCCGCGACCCCGTGATCCGCCTCGACGACGGCCCGCCGGTGAACTTCTGCCGCCCGGCGGTCGACGTGCTGTTCAAGGACGCCGCCCAGATCTTCGGGGCCGCCACCGTCTCGGTGATCCTCACCGGCATGGGCTCGGACGGCACCCACGGCGCGCGCGCGCTGGTGGATGCGGGCGGACCCGTGCTTGCCCAGGACGAGGCGACCAGCACGGTCTGGGGCATGCCCGGCAGCGTCGCCAAGGCCGGGCTCGCCCAGGCCGTCCTGCCGCTGGCCGAGATCGGCCCGGCCCTCCGCGGCCTGATCACGGGGCAGCCGGCATGACCGAGAGCGATTTCGAATTCCTGCGCGGCTTCCTCAAGCAGCGCTCCGGCCTCGCGATGACGGCGGAGAAGCGCTACCTCGTCGAGAGCCGCCTCGGTCCGGTCTGCCGCCGGTTCAACCTCGGCGACCTGCACGACCTCGTGGCCGTGCTGAAGCTCGGCCGCGACGCCGCCGCCGAGCGCGCCGTGGTCGAGGCGATGACCACCAACGAGACCTTCTTCTTCCGCGACCGGGTTCCCTTCGACCTGTTCCGCGACGTGCTGCTGCCGCAGGCGCTCCAGCGCAACGCGGGCCGGCGCCGGCTGCGGATCTGGTGCGCGGCGGCCTCGACGGGCCAGGAGCCCTATTCCCTGGCGATGCTCCTCCAAGAGGCCGCCCCCCGGCTCGCCGGCTGGCAGGTGGAGATCGTGGCGACCGACCTCTCGACCGAGGTGATCGAGCGGGCGAGAGCCGGGATCTACAGCCATTTCGAGGTGCAGCGCGGGCTGCCCGTGCAGTGGCTGATCAAGCACTTCACCCAGGTCGGCGAGAGCTGGCAGATCTCCCAGAGCCTGCGGGCGATGGTCGATTACCGGCAGCTCAACTTGTTAAATGCCTTCGACGGGTTGGGCCAGTTCGACGTGGTCTACTGCCGCAACGTGCTGATATACTTCGACGCACCGACCAAGGCCGACATCCTCAACCGGATCGCCGCCTGCCTCGCACCCGAGGGCGCCCTGGTGCTCGGCGCCGCCGAGACCGTGATCGGCCTGACCGACCGGCTTCAGCCGAACCCGGAGCATCGCGGTGTCTACGGCCACGCCGCGGCCGGCCAGCGCGCGGCCGCGGCGCCGCTCGCCGCGCCTCTCGCGGCCCCCGCCGCGATGCAGGCGCGTCCCCCGGTACCGCCGGTCCTGGCCCCGGCCTCGGCCCTGGCACCGCTTCGCGCCGCGGCCGGGCGATAGGGGCCGGCCTGCCGCGGTCCCCCGGGGCCGCGGCAGGGGAGGGGAGTTCGGACAATCCGCATGGCGCCGCCCGACAGAGCCGCCCCGGGGCCCGTGGCGGGCCGCGGCATCCTTCTGCTGCTCGTGCTGCTGCTCGGCCTCGGCGGGGTAGCGAACGCCCTGCGCAAGGACATCGCCAAGGGCTTCGACGAGGTCGCTCACGTCTCCTACGTCGCGCAGATCCAGCGCGACCGCGCGCCTTGGCCGGATCTCCGGGCCCTGCGCATGCTCGATCCCGCGAGCCTCGCGCCGACGGACCTGCCGAACTACCTCAACCACCCGCCGGCCTACTACGCGGCGCTCGCCCGGCTCGGCCCCGCGATCGGCGCGGACCCGGCGGCACTTCCGGTTCTCCGGTTGATCAATGTCGGGCTCGCCACCGCCGCGATGGGCGCGCTGCTGCTGCTCGCCGCCGGGCTCGCCCGGACCCGGCCCGAATTTTGGGCCTACGCGATCCCGCTCGTCACCATCCCGACCGCGCTCGCCCTGAACGGCGCGGTCAACAACGACAACCTCGCGATCCTCGGCGGCGCGCTCGCCGTCCTCGGCCTCCAGCGCCTGCTCTGCGGGGGGCGCCGCGCCTGGCTCGCCGCGGTGCTGGCAGGCGTCGTCGCGGCCGGGCTCGCGAAGTTCACCGCGCTTCTCCTCATCGGTGGCTGCGCCGGGCCGGTCCTCCTCCGGCTCGTCGTGCGGGGGCGGCTCCCGGGCACCGCGCTGATCGCCGCCGCGCTCGCCCTGGCGCTCGCCGCCGCGCCTTACGCGGTTCTCCTCGCGCAATACGGCAGCCCGGTGCCCGAGGTGCCGGGGCACCTCGCGATGATGCGGGACGGCGCCCGCGAGGCCGGCTGGGACGGCGCGCGCCTCGGGCTCCCCGCCTACCTCGCGAACTTCGCCGCCCTGTTCGCCGTGCAGTTCATGCCGGTCCTGACGGAGCCGGGCCCCGTGGGAACCGCTGCGCTCGCCCTGCCGCTCGCTCTGATGGGCTTGAGCCTCGCGGGAGCCGGCGCGGCCCTCGCCCGCCTCGGCGCGGGGCGCGCGGGGCCGCTCGACCCGCTGGCGGTGGCGGGCTGGGCGGCGATCGGCCTCGTGCTCGCCGCCCATGTGCGGTTCGGCTACCTGAACCACCTCGCGACCGGCTGGCGGCTCGACGCCTATCCCCGCTACTACCTGCCGCTCGCGGGGATCACGGCGGTGGGCTGCGCCTGTCTTGTCGCCGGCCTGCCGGAGGGCCGGGCGCGACGCGGGATCCTGGCGTTCCTGGCCGGCGCGCCGCTCGCCTTCGCCCTGCTCGGCGCGCCGCCCGGCGGCTGAGGCGGCGACGGAATCCTGTACGACCGCCTCAGCCGGTGTTCAGGCCGGCCGCGCCAGTCTCTTCCGCATCGGCCGGCAACGACGCCGGCTCCGACACGATCAGGAGAGCGCCCGTGCAGACCACGCAGCCCGCATCCCGTTCCTTCGGCCGCCGCGCGCTGGTGGCACTCGCGCTCGCCGGCGGGCTCCTCGCCGCGGCGCCCGCCACCCAGGCCGCGCCGCTCGCCGCCGCGCCGATCGCGGCCGCGGACGGCATCACGCCGGTACAGTACGGCTGGGGTCACCACCACGACCATCGTCCCCGCCACTGGGGGCATCACCACCACCGCGGCTGGGGCCATCGCCACCATGGCTGGGGGCACCACCATCATCACCGGCACTGGGGCCATCGCCATCACGGCTGGGGCCATCGCCACCATCACGGCGGCTGGTAGGCGCCGCGGGATCTAGAGCATCGGCCTGGATACGGGATCCAGCCAGCCTCTTGTTTTCGCATCATCTTTTCCGAAAGGCGGACGCCACCTTTCGGGACGATGCTTTAGAGCCTTCTGCATTTCCACGGAAGCGGCAGCAGGCTCTAGGTTACCGTCTTCGCATGCTATTCTCGCGAAATCGGCTTCCACTGTCCCCCCATCATGTTCTAGCCGATCCGCTCCAACACGGCGGCGCCCTCAGGCGCCGCCTCGCCCGCGCGATAGGCCGCCCTGAGGGCCGCCTCCGCCCGGTCCGCCGCCGCGGCATCCGCCGCGTGGACGATTCCGATGAGGTCGCCGGCCTCGCCGGGTCGGGCGAGGTCCGTGAAGCCGACCCGCGGGTCGATCCCGTCCTCCGGCCGGGTCCGGCCGCCGCCGAGTCCGATCACCGCGAGCCCGATCTCCCGCGTCGCGATCCCGGCGACCGGCCCGTCCCGGCGCACCGGTCGCACCACGGGCGCCGCCGGAAGGTGTCGTTCCGGTCGCTCCATGAGGTCCGCCGGCCCGCCGAGAGCGGCGACCATCCGGCCGAACCGCTCCGCGGCCCGCCCCGAGGCGAGCGCGTCCTCGAGCCGCCCCGAGGCCTCAGCCGTGTCGGCGGCGAGGCCGCCGGCCACCAGCATCTCGGCGCCGAGCGCCAGGGTCACCGCGTGGAAGCGCTCGTCCCGCCGCCGCCCGGACATATAATCGAGGGCGTACGCGACCTCGACCGCGTTGCCCGCCGCGGAGGCGAGCGGCGCGTCCATATCGGTGACGAGCGCCACCGTGCGCAGGCCCGCCCCCGTCGCCACCGCGACGATGCTTTCGGCCAGCGCGCGCGCCTCCGGCAGCCCCGCCATGAAGGCGCCCGAACCGACCTTCACGTCCATGACGAGCCCGTCGAGGCCGGCCGCGAGCTTCTTCGAGAGGATCGAGGCGGTGATCAGGTCGAGGGATTCGACCGTGCCGGTCACGTCCCGGATCGCGTAGAGGCGCCGGTCGGCGGGCGCCAGCTCAGCGGTCTGCCCGATGATGGCGCAGCCGACCTCCCGCACCACCGCCTGGAAGCGGCCGAGCCCCGGCACCGCGTCGTAGCCCGGAATGCTGGCGAGCTTGTCCAGCGTGCCGCCGGTGTGGCCGAGCCCGCGCCCGGAGATCATCGGCACGTAGCCGCCGCAGGCCGCCACCATCGCGGCGAGCGGCAGGCTCACCGTGTCGCCGATGCCGCCGGTCGAGTGCTTGTCGAGCACCGGGCCGGGCAGGTCCCAGGCGAGCACCGTGCCCGAATGCGTCATCGCCCGGGTCAACGCCACGCGCTCAGGGAGTGTCAGCCCGCGGAAGAACACCGCCATGCAGAAGGCGGCGGCTTGCCCCTCGGTCACGCGGCCGTCAGTCAGGCCCGCGACGAAGTCCGCGATCTCGGCCGCGTCGAGTCCCTCACCGTCGCGCTTCCGCCGGATCGTCTCCTGCGGGAGCCTCACGCCGCCTCCCGCGCCGCCTTCAGGGCGCCGTAGAGGCTGCTGGCCCCGAGGCGCATCGTCGTCGGCGAGGCCCAGCCCGGCCCCATCAAGCGGTCGGCCAGCGCCAGATAGGTCGCGGCGTCGGCGACGCTGCGCAGGCCGCCCGAGACCTTGAGGCCGGCGGGCCGGCCGGATGTGCGGATCGCCGCCAGCATGGTCTCGGCCGCCTCGGGGGTCGCCGAGACCGGGCTCTTGCCGGTCGAGGTCTTGATGAAGTCCGCGCCCGCCGCCAGCGCCAGCCGGCTCGCGGCGGCGACCGTCCCCGGCTCGGCGAGCGTGCCGGTCTCCAGGATCACCTTGAGGCAGGCCGGGCCGCAGGCCGCCCGCACCGCCGCGACCATCGCCTGCGCCGTGTCCGCATCGCCGCGCAGCAGGGCGCGGTAGGGCAGGACGAGGTCGATCTCCTGTGCGCCGTCGCGCAGCGTCGCGCGGGTCTCGGCGACGGTGGCCTCGACGTCTTCGCCGCCCTCGGGAAAGTTGACCACCGTGGCGATCCGCACCGGGCTTCCCTCCAGCGCGCGCCGACAGACCGGGACGAAGCGCGGCCAGACGCAGACCGCCGCGACGGCGCCCGCGCGCGCGTCCCGGCAGAGCGTCGCGACCGACGCCTCCGTGGAGGCGTCGCCGAGATCGGTGAGGTCGAGGAGCGGCAGCGCGCGGGCCGCGACGGCGGCGTCGATGGGAGCGGTCACGGGGCGGTCTCCGGAAAATCGGCGACGAAGGCCCGGATCAGGCCGGCGAGGTCGTCCGCGGCGGCGCGGGCCGCCGACTGGGTCTCGACATGGTGCGGCGCGCCGCCCGCGATGCCCGCGGCCCAGTTCGTGACCACCGAGACCGCCGCCACGGGCAGGCCGAGGAAGCGGGCGAGGATCACCTCCGGCACCGTCGACATGCCCACGAGGTCAGCCCCGAGCCGGCCCGCCATGCGGACCTCCGCCGGGGTCTCGAAGCTCGGGCCGGAGAACCACGCATACACGCCCTCGCGCAGGGGCAGGCCCCGGGCAGCGGCGGCCCTGGCGAGGCGCGCGCGCAGGTCCGGGTCGTAGGCCGCGTTCATCGGCACGAAGCGGGCGTCGTCGCGCTCGCCGATCAGCGGATTCATCCCCGACAGGTTGATGTGGTCGGCGAGCATCACGAGGCTGCCGGGGCCGGCCTCGGGCATCAGCGAGCCGGAGGCGTTGGTGAGGAGCAGCCGCTCAACACCCAGCATCCGCAGCACCGTGAGCGGCAGGCGCATCGCGGCGGCCTCGCCCCGCTCATAGGGGTGGGCGCGCCCCTCCATGACGAGGACGGAACGTCCCGCGATCCGGCCGCGGTGCAGCCGACCGCCGTGGCCCGTCACGCCGGGCTGCGGGAAACCCGGGATCTCGCCGTACGAGAGAGCGCCCGGCTCCTCCAGGATCCCGGCGACGCGACCGAGCCCGGTGCCGGTGACGACGGCGCAGGCGTGCGGCCCCCCGAACCCCGCGGCGCGCAGGATCTCCGCCGCCCGCGCGGCGATCTCAGCCACCGAGGGTCTCCGGGCCGAACGAGGCGGGCAGCAACGCCTCCAGGGTGAAGCTCGCCAGGATTCCATCGAGCCCGGCCGCGTGGACGGGCGTGGCGCTCTCGGCGAACTCGCGGATCCGCTGGCGGCAGGCCCCGCAGGGCGTCACCGGGCCGTCGCCCTCGCCGAGCACCAGAATCGCGCGGATCCGTGTGCCGCCAGCCGCCACCATCGCGGCGATCGCCCCGGCCTCGGCGCAGGTGCCGACCGGGTAGGCCGCGTTCTCCACGTTGCAGCCGGCATGGACCCGGCCCTGCTCGTCGCTCAAGGCCGCGCCGACCTTGAAGCGGGAATAGGGCGCGTGGGCTCGTTCGCGCGCGGCCCGCGCCGCCGCGAACAGCGCGTCGAGGGGCGCCTCGCCCGGCGGTTCAGGTTCTCGGTCATCAGCCCGCATGGAGGCTGTTTCGCACCCGTCCTCCGGGCTGTCGAGGGCCGCATGGGGGTATGTCCCGGATTCCAAAGGTCGAGACCTTTGGCGGGTGCAGGGCCTGTCTCTTATAC
>NZ_LSIX01001106.1:0-7267 GCF_001556475.1 Methylobacterium sp. CCH5-D2
CGCAGGTACCAGCCGCCGCCGACATCGACGACGGGGGGCGGCGGCTGGTACCTGCGCGGCGAGGTCGGCGTCAGCGCGCTGCGCCTCAGCAAGTTCGAGGGGTACGACAAGCCGGGCTTCCCGCAGCCGAAGGGCGGCTACCACGAGGAGTACCGCGAGATCGGCGACCAGGCCTTCGCGGGCGGCGGCTTCGGCTACGAGTTCGGCAACGGCCTGCGCGTGGAGGCGGTGGCCCAGTACCGGACATCCGCAACCCTGCGCTTCGGTGAGAGCTACGCGGGCTGCTTCAACGCGAACTTCGACGCGGACGGGACCTGCAAGTCGCCCGGCAAGGGTCTCGACTTCTATACCGGCCACGTCTCCACGATCGTCGCGATGGCCCGCGGCTCGTACGACTTCTTCACCTGGAACGGCGTGTCGTTCTTCGGCGGCGGCTCGGTCGGCGCGGCCTTCCATCACCTCGGCACGCTGACCGACGTGGGGTCGGGCACCGCGACGGGCGGAGCGGGCGTGATCCGGCCGAGCGATACCACGACCTTCGCCTGGGGCCTGCACGCCGGCCTCGGCTACGCGGTGACCCCGAACCTGCGGCTGGAACTGGCCTACGAGTACCTCAACCTCGGCAGCGTCAAGAGCGGCAGCCTGAACTGCTTCGGCAGCGACGGGTGCCCCGGCACGACCTACAAGTTCAAGAACCTCGAGGCGCACGACGTCCGGCTCGGCTTCCGCTACCTGCTCGGCGGCATCGTCGCGGCCCCGCTGCCCCCGCTGATGGCCGACTACGCGCCGCCGCCGCCCCCCGGCCCGCTGGTCCGCAAGTACTGACGCCCCACGGGAGGACCCGGGAGGCTGCGGGGCGGCGCGGATCCACGCGCCGCCCCCCTTGCGTGTCCGGACCGTCTCCCCGGGCCGCGTGATCCGCCCGCGGGAGCGGGCGCCTCGGTTAGGGTTAAGTCCCTCCTAACCCTTGTTTGTCAGTATTCGATTCGGCCGGTCCGTCCGGCTCCCCGGGCCCCTGGTCCACCGCCCCGCGAGGCCGTCGAGCCTGCCGGGCCCAAGCGTCGGGACGATCCATGGTTGCGTCTGCACGTCTGCCGGTCTGCGCGCTCATCGCGCTGGCCGGCTCCCTCCACCAGGCCGGGGCCGCCGATCTCCTGCCGACCGCGCTACCGCCGCCTCCGCCGCCGGTCGAGGCCCCACCGCCGGTCGAGATCGGCTCGGGCTGGTACCTGCGCGGCGACTTCACCCACGCGAGCTACGGCCGGCCCCGCGACGACACCCCGCCCGATCCGAGCGACCCGAACCGGCCGCCCTATGTCGGCCTGCGGGTCGGCGACGCGGGCGGCTACGGCGGCGGCGTCGGCTACCGGGTCAATCCGTGGCTGCGGATCGACGCCACCATCGACCAGCGGGGTCCGACCCGCTTCAGCGCCTTCTCGTCGCGCTCGAACTTCGAGACCGGCGGCAACATCGAGACCGGCCGCGCCGACGCGCTCACCGCGCTCGTCAACGTCTACGCCGACCTCGGCACGTGGTGGGGGCTGACGCCCTATATCGGCGCGGGCGTCGGCGTCGCCGATATCGGCACCACCCGCAACTACACCCAGACCTCCTGCTTCCTCGACGCCTGCGACGGCTCGCCCGGAACCGGCCCGCGCGATCCCGTGCCGCGGGGGAAGCGCTCCGTCACCTCGCTCGCCTGGGCGCTCACGGCCGGCCTGTCCTACGATCTCGGCTACGGCCTGAGCCTCGACGCGGCCTACCGCTACGTCGATCTCGGCAAGCTGCGCACAGGCGTGGACGCCTACGGCTACGGCACCCGCCTGAAGGATCTCACGGCCAACGAGTTCCGCATCGGCCTGCGCTATGCCTTCGCGGGCCTGCCGCACCTCGCCGCCAACCCCTACAACCCCTACGGCAACTGACGATCCCGGCCGCAGGTTGACCGAACCGGCCGTCTGCACTACAGACGCGCCGTCGCGGGGCTCCGATGAGGGGCCCCGCTGCATTTTCAACGCACCCGTGGGCGGGCTCAACCCCGCTCTGTCGCCCCGCTCGGCCCCGGCCGAGGACGGCTCCGGCCGGGGGGAGAGGAGGGCGCGTTCCTCGAAGCACGAACAGAAGACAGAGGAACCGCGATGTCGAAGCGCGTTCAGGCGAAGCACAAGCTCGATCGCCGCATGGGCCAGAACATCTGGGGCCGCCCGAAGAGCCCCGTGAATCGCCGCGAGTACGGCCCCGGCCAGCACGGCCAGCGCCGCAAGGGCAAGATGAGCGACTTCGGCACGCAGCTGCGCGCCAAGCAGAAGCTCAAGGGCTACTACGGCAACATCACCGAGAAGCAGTTCCGCCGCTACTACGCCGAGGCGATCCGCCTGCGCGGCGACTCGGGCGAGAACCTGATCGGCCTGCTGGAGCGCCGCCTCGACGCGGTCGTGTACCGCTCGAAGTTCGTGGCGACCCCGTTCGCCGCCCGCCAGTTCATCAACCACGGCCACATCAAGGTGAACGGCCAGCGGGTGAACATCCCGAGCTACCTCGTGAAGCCGGGCGACGTGATCGAGGTGCGCGAGGCCGCCCGCCAGTTCGAGTTCGTGGTGGTCGCCACCCAGCTCGCCGAGCGCGACGTGCCGGACTACATCGAGGTCGATCACCAGAAGATGACCGCCCGCGTGACCCGCGTGCCGGGCCTCTCCGAGGTGCCCTACCCGGTGCAGATGGAGCCGAACCTCGTCATCGAGTTCTACTCGCGCTGAGGCGGCGCGGCCCGCGCGGGCCGCGACCCAGGATTCCGGGAGGCCCGCGGCTCGCCGCGGGCCTTTCCTTTTGGCCAACGCCCCTCTTCGGTCTGCGCCCTGGCCGTGACCCGCGGGCCGGGCCTATGATCGGGGCCCCGCGGGCGGACCGTCCGCGCTTGCCCGACGGAACCGCTCATGCCGCCAGCGCCCCCTGCCGCCACACCCGCCGACGATCCGGGGGCGAAGCAGGCCGGCGCCTTCCGGACGATCAGCGAGGTCTCGGAGGCCCTCGACGTGCCCCAGCACGTGCTGCGCTTCTGGGAGACGCGCTTCGGGCAGGTGCGGCCCCTGAAGCGCGCGGGCGGGCGCCGCTACTACCGGCCCGAGGACGTCGCGCTGATCGCCGGCATCCGGCACATGCTGCACGTCCAGCGCTACACCATCCAGGGCGCGCAACGGGTGCTGCGGGAGAACGGTGTCCGCTTCGTCCAGGCGGTCGGCCGCGGCGAGGCCGTGGCGGCGGCCCCCGAGGCGCCCGAGACGCAGCGCGAGGCGGCTCCCCTCGAGCCTGACATGCCCCAGCGCGCGCTCCTCGAGGCGGTGCTGGCCGAGCTCCACGCCTGCCGCGACGCGCTGGCGGCCCTGCGGGAGAAGCCGGAATAGCGCGCGACGCTCCCCTTCCCCAAAAGAGCAGCGCGATCGCAGATGCCGAGCGAGCGCGGGGCCGGATCGGGAGAGGGGGCGCGGCGCGGTTCTCGCCCGAGCCGAGGGAGGGGGCCCATTCTCCACGCTTGCCCCGACCGCGGACAGGAGGGGGCGTCGCGCCCGGCCGATCAATGGTGCGCAACCCACTGGTCCGCCAACGCCTTTCCCACCTGGTGGGCCGCGAACCTTTCCGGAGGATTGGCGTTGACCGGCGCATGAAAGCGCCTCGCCGCCCGCTCTCGCCGACCCAGGAACTGACGAGCCGCCTGATGCGGGTCGTGCGCGCCTGCCCGCAGGCGGCCTCCGAGGTGCTGGAACTCGTCTACCTCGCGAGCCGCATCGAGGCGGCGACCCAGGCCGACCACGCCTACCGCGATGCCAAGCGGGTGATCAGCCGGCTGCGCAACCCGCTCTGGGAGATGGGTCCCGCCGACCGGGAGGCGCTGCTCGCCGCCGCCGAGACCATCCGCCGGGTCTGCCGCATCGACGAGGCGGACATCCCCGTCACGCCCGTCGCCGACGCGGGCGAGCGGGCCCGCGTCGAGGCGCGGCTCGCCGCGATGCTGAAGGACGAGCTGGAGCCGGCCGCCCTCGCGCGGGTCACCGGCATCGTCGCGGCCGCGCTCCAGGATTAGTGCCGGCCGCTCCCCGCCGAGCCGCGCCGCCCCTCGACGGGATGCCGCCGCCTCCCCACATGGCGTGTCCCGGCGCAGCCGACGCCGGTTCGAGAACGCTCCAGGGGAGAGCCCAGCATGACCTTCGCCCGCCCGCTCGCCGCGCTCGTCGCCGGCGGCCTCCTGACCGCCGCAGGCCCGGTCCTGGCCGACACGGTCCAGAAGACCGAGACGGTGGCCTCCGGCAAGACGGGCCGGCTCCTCGTCACGCCGAACCTGAAGAAGGATTGCTCGGAGGGGCCGATGCCGGAATTCCGGTTCTCCGCCTTCCCGAAGAACGGCGCCGTGATCGTGAAGGCCGGCAAGCAGAAGACGCCGGGGAACTTCCGCTGCCCGAACAAGGATGCCGGCGTGATGGGCGTGTTCTACCAGCCCAAGGACGGTTTCACCGGCTCGGACGAGCTGACGTTCGAGGTGAAGAGCGCCGACGGCGAGGTCCAGACCCGGGTCTTCAAGATCACGGTCGAGGCGGCCTCGAAGGGCGGGGGCGACGCCAAGAAGGACAGCAACGATCTCTGACGCGCCGCGTCGCATCGGGCCTGTTGTGCATCGCACAACAGGCCGCGCGTCCACGTTCGGTCACGGGCGCCTCGGCGAGGCCCGCGATCACCCAGCCTCGCGCAAGGGAGCCGGAAGAGTGTTGATCCGGCCCGCCGAAAGGCGGAGTGTTGCAGGCGGCACACGCACCTGCGGCGTCTCCGTCGCAGTGCGACAAAAGCGGGCCTGTCAGTTGCATCCGGGCCGGGACAGGATGAAGCTAACCGTGGTCTGAGAGGGTTATCGAATGCCGATGCATGCGACGAACGACCTTTTCCAGAGCTTCGCCAGAGGCTACGAGGCGCGCCGCGACACGGAGATGACGCTCTCCGAGTATCTGGAGGCCTGCCGCGACGAGCCGCTGATGTACGCCTCCGCGGCCGAGCGCATCCTCGAGGCCATCGGCAAGCCCGAGTTCATCGACACCGCCAAGGATTCCCGCCTCGGCCGGATCTTCATGAACCGGACCATCCGGACCTACCCGGCCTTCGCCGAGTTCTACGGCATGGAGGAGACGATCGAGCGGATCGTCTCGTTCTTCCGCCACGCCGCTCAAGGGTTGGAGGAGCGCAAGCAGATCCTCTACCTGCTGGGCCCTGTCGGCGGCGGCAAGTCGTCGCTCGCCGAGCGCCTGAAGGCGCTGATGGAGGTCCACCCGATCTACGTGCTGAAGGCGGGCGACGAGGTCTCGCCGGTCTTCGAGAGCCCGCTGGGCCTGTTCGACCCCGAGACGATGGGCGCGGAGATCCAGAGCCGCTACGGCATCCCGCGCCGCCGGCTGACCGGCCTGATGAGCCCCTGGGCCCTCAAGCGCCTCGACGAGTTCAACGGCGACATCTCGCGCTTCAAGGTGATCAAGGTCCGGCCGTCCCGCCTGCGCCAGATCGGCATCGCCAAGACCGAGCCCGGCGACGAGAACAACCAAGACATCTCCTCGCTCGTCGGCAAGGTCGACATCCGCCGCCTGGAGACCCTCTCCCAGGCGGACCCGGATGCGTACTCCTACTCGGGTGGACTGAACCGGGCGAACCAGGGTGTCCTGGAGTTCGTCGAGATGTTCAAGGCGCCCATCAAGATGCTGCACCCGCTGCTCACGGCGACGCAGGAGGGCAACTACGTCGGCACCGAGAACATCGGCGCGATCCCGTTCACGGGCGTGATCCTGGCGCACTCGAACGAGTCCGAGTGGCAGACCTTCAAGACCAACAAGAACAACGAAGCCTTCATCGACCGCATCTACGTGATCAAGGTGCCGTACTGCCTCCGGGTGACGGAGGAGCAGCGCATCTACGACAAGCTGATCTCCGGCTCGGAACTCTCGGCCGCCGCCTGCGCGCCGGGCACGCTGGAGATGCTGGCCCGGTTCTCGGTGCTCTCGCGGCTGCGCGAGCACGCGAACTCGAACCTGTTCTCCAAGATGCGGGTCTACGACGGCGAGAGCTTGCGCGAGGTCGATCCCCGCGCCCGCTCGATGCAGGAGTACAAGGACACCGCCGGCGTGGACGAGGGCATGGACGGGATCTCGACCCGCTTCGCCTTCAAGGTGCTGGCCGCGACCTTCAACCACGACACCACCGAGGTCTCGGCCGATCCCGTGCACCTGATGTACGTGCTCGAACAGGCGCTCAAGCGCGAGCAATTGCCGCCCGAGACCGAGAAGCGCTATCTGGAGTTCATCAAGACCGAGCTCGCGCCGCGCTACGCGGAGTTCATCGGCCACGAGATCCAGAAGGCCTATCTCGAGTCGTACCACGATTACGGGCAGAACCTGTTCGACCGCTACATCGACTACGCGGATGCCTGGATCGAGGACCAAGACTTCAAGGACGCCGAGACCGGCCAGCTCCTCAACCGCGAGTTGCTGAACCAGGAGCTGACCAAGATCGAGAAGCCCGCCGGCATCGCCAACCCGAAGGATTTCCGCAACGAGGTGGTGAAGTTCGCCCTGCGCTCCCGGGCGCAGCACGGCGGCCGCAACCCGAGCTGGACCAGCTACGAGAAGCTGCGCGAGGTGATCGAGCGGCGGATGTTCAGCCAAGTCGAGGAGCTGCTGCCGGTGATCTCCTTCGGGTCCAAGAAGGACGGCGACACCGAGAAGAAGCACGGCGAGTTCGTCGAGCGCATGGTCGCGCGCGGCTACACCGAGCGGCAGGTCCGCCGGCTGGTCGAGTGGTACATGCGGGTGAAGCAGGCGGGGTAGGGGGCACAGGCCGGCTTGAGGCCGGCCACACCCTCAAGCCGCCACAGTTTCGAGCGGCCGGCCGGCGATCATGGCCGGCCGGAATCAGAGCGGACGAGGGTTCGGGCACCGAATGCACATCGTCGACCGTCGACTCAATCCCGGGGGCAAGAGTCTCCCCAACCGGCAGCGCTTCCTCCGCCGCGTGAAGGACGTGGCCCAGCGGGCCGTGCGCGAATCCGCCCGCGAACGGGACATCAAGGACCTCGGCAAGGACGGCCGCGTCTCCGTGCCGGCGGACGGCGTGCGCGAGCCGCGCTTCTCGCGCCAGCCCGGCACCGGCCTGCAGGACCACATCCTGCCCGGCAACAAGACCTACGTGGAGGGCGACACGATCGAGCGCCCGCCGGGAGGCGGCGGGCGCTCGATCGTGT
>NZ_LSIX01001107.1:0-26381 GCF_001556475.1 Methylobacterium sp. CCH5-D2
GTGGCGGTGGTGGTACCGCCGGCACCGGTGGCTTCGGCGGCATCGGCGGAGGAGCCAACGGGGGCGGCGGCGCCGCCTTCGGCGGTGCGGTGTTCGTTCGTGCGGGCGCGACGCTCGTCCTAGCGACGGCAGGGACGACCAACAGCGCTTTCACCAGCAGCGGTGTCACCGCGGGCCAGGGTGTAAGCAATCGGAACGGCGCGGCGTCCGGCTCTGACCTGTTTCTCCAGAGCGGAACGACGACGTTGGCGCCTGTCGCCGGCACCACGCTCAGGCTGTCGGGCTCGATCGCGGACAGCAGCGCCACCGGCGTGCCTAATGTTCCTGGTTCAACCTATACGCCTGGCTCCGGTGCAGGCGGCGGTCTGACGATCGGGGCCAACGGCTCTGCCGGCACCGTTGTCTTAGGCGGGTCCAACAGCTATGCCGGCGCCACGCTCGTACAGTCCGGCACCCTGCTGGTGAACGGCGTCACCGACCCGGCTTCGACCCTGACGGTCAGCGCGGGCGCCCGGTCCGGCGGTTCAGGTACGATCGGCGGCAGTGTTGCCGTGTCAGGCACGCTCTCGGCCGGCGGCACCGCGCTCTCGGACGTCGGCACGCTGTCCACCGGCGCGCTCACGCTCAATGCCACCTCGACCTATCGCCAGGACATCAACGGCACGACGGCGGCCGACCGCATCAACGTCGCAGGCACCGTCACCATCGACACCGGAGCGACCCTCGACCTCGAAGGAGCGACCGCCTTCACCACCGCGGCGGGTCAGACCGTGGGGCTCATCGACAACGATGGTGGGGACGCGGTCACGGGCACGTTCGGCAAGCTCGTCATCAACGGAGGCGTCGCGACTACAACCACGCCCGGTGCCACCTTCACCGCGAACGGGCGCAGCTACCGGATCAGCTACACCGGCAACATCAACGGCAGCACCGTGAGCGCGACGGGCGGCAACGATGTCGTGCTATTCGATGTCGGGGCGCCGCCCCCGCCGCCGTCCGACCCCGATCCTACGCCGGCCCCCGTCGGCCCGTCATCGGGCAACGACAACCTCGTCGGCACGGGCGGTTCCGACACGATCAGCCTGCTCTCGGGCAACGACACGTATACGGGGGGCGCCGGCAACGATCTCGTGTACGGCAACCAGGGCAACGACCTGATCTACGGCAACCAGGACGCCGACACGCTCTACGGGGGCCAGGGTGACGACCGGGCCTATGGCGGCCAGGGTGACGATCGCCTCTACGGCAACCAGGGCAACGACGTGCTGTTCGGCAATGCCGGCAACGACATCGTCTACGGCAACCAGGGCAACGACCTCGTCTACGGCAACCAGGGCGCGGACCTGCTGTTCGGCGGCCAGGGCAACGACGTGCTCTACGGTGGGCAGGGGGCCGACACGCTGGTGGGCGGGATCGGCGACGACACGCTGGTGGGCGGGCTTGGCGCCGACCGCTACGTGTTCGACACGAACTCCGGCCGCGACCTGATCCTGGGCTTCAACCAGGCCGAGGGCGACCGGATCGCGCTGGGTGGGCAGACCTACACGGTCACCTCGGCCCAGAACGGCGACGCGCTGCTCACCCTCTCGGGCGGCGGTGTGGTCGATCTGGCCGGCATCCGGGCCGATCAGGTCAACGCGAGCTACTTCGCCTGACCCGATGACACTCTTGAAGGTCCGGTCCCACACTTGGATCGGACCTTCGACCTCGGGAACGCCATCGTCCGCTTGGGGTCGAGAGCGGCGGTTCAGCGCCAGCTACCCCAATGTCGGCTCATGGCGGATTTTGTTGAAAAACTCGGGGCCGGTCCGAAGGAGCACCACGACCGGCGCCTGCCAGAGAAAATCCTGCTGCCGCGCCGCCAAGGATACGTTGTGATCGTGGCATCGTATGGTCGATGAGAGAAACATGTTCTTCGTCGACCTGTGTTGAGCAATGCTTGGCGCGCCGCCTGGCAGTTTTTCAACAAAATCGGCGCATCTGAGACCTGAGATCCGACCTGAGCCAATGTCCGCTTCTGAGATGCCGGAAGTCTGCTGAATGGCCGAGATGGCGCGCAAAACGGCAGGTCTGCGTCAGTGAGTTGGTCACCGAAGCTGACGTGCCGCATGGGTCTTCAAGGCACGTCAAACGGCTTCTGGTTTCGGCGCGGACACGCCTCAGGCAGCAGAGAAGACCGTCCAGCTTCTTCCCTGTTGTCCTTCCGCAGCGAGTGAAGTGGCGATGATGGAAGGGATCGGCGGCGCGACGAACGTCCATTTGCCGATACTTGGTCCCCCAAAGAGCCGAGCGTCAGCGATGGCCCAATGAGCGTCCAGTCATACGCCCGCAGATCCCGCGTGACTTCGGGAATGGCAGCAATGGCCGTTTGCAGATCTTCAGGCTTGAGCGTCTTCTTGTAGTTCCGTGAGTTCACGGTGGCGCCCTCATGGCCCATCATCGACTCGCGGATGGGATCGAGCACCTGCTGCCGGATCATCTCTGTATTGCCGAAATGCCGAAAGGAATGGAATGTCTTGCGCTCCTCACGGGCCGAAGGCACGGCTTCGTCCAGAACGACCGTCCAGCGCTTGTCGAACAGGTTCGACAAGGGCGTGTTCTCGCCAAACTGCGCGATCTCCGCGAAGATCAGATCGCTTCGTGCACCGGATCTGCCCCGCACGTAATCCAGGAAGCCGAGGCGGATCAGCTCTGGATGGAGTGGCAGCGTCCGACGCGACACCGCGTTCTTGAGGCGCCGTCTGCGTGTCGGCCGGATCTTGAGCGCGGCCTGCTCCACATCGATGTCGCCGAGCTCGAGGTAGACCAGTTCGGACAGGCGCGCGCAGGTGTAGTAGCCCAGGAGCGGCAGCCAATAGACGGCTGCGAAGATCTGCTGCCCCCGTGCAACCCGCAGCATCTCCGCTTCCGAGGCCGTCGACGTCCAGACGGGGTGCGCGAACAGCGTCTTCACCTCGTCGACCTCGAAAGCCGGTCGCTTCTCGCCGTCCCGCTCCGGGTCGATCAGGCGGAAGTCGCCCAGGAGCTCGACCTTCCCGATCGGGCGCTGCTTGGCCCGGCAATATTTCGCGATCGTCGAGAGCTGCGTGATATGCCGGTTCACGGTCGCGGGGCTGAGCCCGACTTTCTCGGTCTGCCCCGCGGCCCGCATCGTTCGTCCGCGCTCGACCAAGTCCGCGATCGGCAGCGCCGCGTCACGTGAACTCTTGCCGTAGGACTTCGGCAGATTCGAAAGGTTCTGGATATAGGCAGCGAGATGGGCGTGCTTGATCTGCCGCAGGTCGTCGGTGCCTGCGATATTGCCCAGCATTGCCGCGACCGACCGGTGCTGACGCTGGGTTTTCTCATCCCAGGTGGTGCCCTTGTGCGTGATGAGTTGTTCGACCACCTCGGTCAGCGAGTTCGTGACCGGACCGGAATCGGCTTCGCTGCCCTCACGCGCATCGTCCAGACCTCGTTGATCGACGTCTGGAGTGCGATCGGTGGCGGCTGGAACGCGATCCTTCCCGTCAAGCTCCGAAGGCCAAGACGATGGCCCTGACGCCTCTTCCGGTGCGGCCGCCTCCGTCCTCGGAGGGTACGACGCAGGGTCTGATGCCGCGGGTGGATGGTTCCGGTCGGCTATAGGGTCTTGGTCGGGTGCCGGCTGGCTGAGGGGAGCGGATTTGAGACCGGCCGGATCTGTATCGCTTCCCTCTGACTGCGGCGGCATGTTTGGGGCCTGGACCTCGAAGTCGCCCCACTCGAAGCTGTCGGCCCCGTCGAAGTCGGATGTGGCCCAGCCCAGCGTGTCGCGCGGCATCTCACCCCTGGCACGCATCGCCGAGAGGTTGGCCCAGGCCTCCCGCGGATCGCGGCGGGCCTCGGCATAGGTCGTGGCGAACTCGCACGAGACGTGCCCCGAAACGGCGGCGAGACCGCGCAGGCACTTTTTCAGTCCGGCTTCGGTCACAGGCTCGCCCATGCTGATCAGCATGGCCTGGAGATAGGCGCGAGGTGGTGTGAGCCGGCCGGTCTCGTCAGGGCGTCCGAGATCGCGCAGATAGCCGTTCACGATGCGGCGGCGGATCGCTCCGCGTTCCGTCAGACTGAAGCCTTCCTGATTGAGGCGCGCATCGAGTTCGCTGTCGTACCCCGCATCGAAGCCGTCCTCGCCTGCGAGCGCCTGCAGACGCCCGAAGATGCGGTACTCTCGCGCACGCCTCTCCATCAGCGCCGGCCAGTCGCCGACGAGCGGATCACGCGGCGGATCGAGGTCGCGCCGCAGGCGCGTCAAGCGCGCGCTTCGCTCCCGGTCGACATAGGCGCGGAGATGGTCACGGATCTGACTGGTGCTACGCATGGCGGGATCGTCCCGGACGCGGAGGCTTTCCGCGTTGAGTGCCCAGCCGAGTGTGCGCGCACTCGCCGGATCGGTTGTGCCCAGGCTGAGAGCAACCGTGGCGGAACTCCCCTTAGCAGAGGCACCAAGCGGTCGTGTCCGCTCATCGCAACGGAATCGCCTACGCCACCAGTATACCGCCCCGCGCCGGTACACGTTAGAACAAATCGTCAACGGCCTGCCCCTGTGGACAAGCGCGTGCAACAGCTCTGCGTACAATCGGCTGGGCCGCGTCGGCGGCCTCGAGCAGATTGCAGTCAGATCAATGACTTAGCGGAGGCTTGGCTGGGGCGCCAGGATTCGAACCTGGGAATGGCGGTACCAAAAACCGCTGCCTTACCACTTGGCGACGCCCCACCGAGGGTGGGCGGTCTCTAACCCTGGATCGGGCCGGTGGCAACAGGTATGGCGACGGCACAAGCGGTGTCGAGCAGGGGGCGCAGATGATCGAGCGGATCGCCATGGTGACCGGGGCGGGATCCGGGATCGGGCGCGCGGTGGCCGGTGCGTTCGCGGCCGCGCATTACGGCGTCGTTCTGTCCGGTCGGCGGCTGGCCCCGCTCGAACAGGTCGCGGCCGAGATCGGCGGTAACACGATCGTCGTCGAGTCCGACGTCACCGCTCCTGACCAAGTCGATCGTCTGTTCGCGAGGACGCGAGAGGCGTTCGGCCGAATCGATGTCCTGTTCAACAATGCCGGCATCTTCACCAAGGCCGCACCGATCGACGAGATCGATCTCGAGGATTGGCGGGCGAGCCTCGACACGAACCTCACCGGCGCCTTCCTCTGTACGCGCGCCGCGTTCCGGATGATGAAGGCACAGGATCCGCGCGGCGGGCGCATCATCAACAACGGCTCGATCTCGGCGCAGGTGCCGCGTCCGCACTCGGCGCCCTACGCGGCGACGAAGCACGCGATCACCGGGCTCACCAAGGCGACCGCACTCGACGGACGCCCCTACGACATCGCCTGCGGGCAGATCGATATCGGCAACGCCGAGACCGAGATGACGCGCGGCTTCGCCCAGAGCGTCCGGCAGGCCGACGGGTCGTTCCGCGCCGAGGCCGTGATGGATGTCCGCCACGTCGCCGAGGCGGTGCTCTACATGGCCGGGCTGCCGCTCTCGGCCAACGTCCAGTTCATGACGCTGGCCGCGACGAAGATGCCCTGGATCGGGCGGGGCTGAGCGCGCCGCTTTTGCGCTGGCGCGACGATCGGCTTACATGCGGGCGACCCGCGCCAGATCCATCGCACCCGCCGCGATCGCCCGACCGGACCCGCGGTTTCCCGAGCTCGCCCCATGCTGATGCAGACCCAGACGAAGACCGACCCCGCCAACCCGGACCCCGTGGCGCGGCGACGGACCTTCGCGATCATCTCCCACCCGGATGCCGGCAAGACCACGCTGACCGAGAAGCTCCTGCTCTTCGGCGGCGCCATCCAGCTCGCGGGCGAGGTCAAGGCCAAGCGCAACCGCGTCTCGACGCGCTCGGACTGGATGGGCATCGAGAAGGAGCGCGGCATCTCGGTCGTCACCTCGGTGATGACGTTCGAGTACGGCGACTGCGTCTTCAACCTGCTCGACACGCCAGGACACGAGGACTTCTCGGAGGACACCTACCGCACGCTCACCGCGGTCGATTCCGCCGTGATGGTGATCGACGCCGCCAAGGGCATCGAGGCGCGCACCCGCAAGCTGTTCGAGGTCTGTCGGCTCCGCGACATCCCGATCGTCACCTTCGTGAACAAGCTCGACCGCGAGGCGCGCGACCCGTTCGACCTCCTCGACGAGATCGAGAAGACGCTGGCGCTCGACGTCGCGCCCGTCACCTGGCCGATCGGGCTGGGGCGCACCTTCGCGGGCACCTACGAGCTCGGCGGCAACCGCGTGCGCCGGCTCGACGCGGCGGACGATGCCGGCACGATTCCCGTCTCCGGCCCCGGCGACGCACTCTTCGACGAGCTTCTGACCGAGGACGGCGCCGCGCAGGCGTGGCGCGACGAGGTCGAACTCGCCGAGGGCGGCCTGAAGGCCTTCGACCTCGCCGCCTTCCGGGAGGGGCACCTCACGCCGGTCTTCTTCGGCTCGGCGCTGCGGAACTTCGGCGTGCGCGACCTGATCGACGGGCTCGCTCGCTTCGCGCCGCCGCCGCGCGGCCAGGATGCCGACAAGCGCACCGTCGAGCCCTCGGAGCCGAAGATGACGGGCTTCGTCTTCAAGATCCAGGCGAACATGGATCCGAACCACCGGGACCGCATCGCCTTCATGCGGGTCTGCTCGGGGCGGCTGCAGCGGGGCATGAAGGCGCGGCTCGTGCGCACGGCCAAGCCCATCTCTCTCTCGGCACCCCAGTTCTTCTTCGCCCAGGACCGCGCCATCGCGGACGAGGCCTACGCGGGCGACGTCGTCGGCATCCCGAACCACGGCACGCTGCGCATCGGCGACACGCTCACCGAGGGCGAGGAGATCGTCTTCCGGGGTGTGCCGAGCTTCGCGCCCGAGATCCTGCGTCGGATCAAGCTCACCGACGCGATGAAGGCCAAGAAGCTTCGCGAAGCCCTCCAGCAGATGGGCGAGGAGGGCGTGGTGCAGGTCTTCGTGCCGCAGGACGGCTCCCAGGCCATCGTGGGCGTCGTCGGCGCGCTGCAGCTCGACGTGCTCAAGGAGCGGTTGGCGGCCGAGTACGGGCTGCCGATCGACTACGAGACCTCGCGCTTCACCGTCTGCCGCTGGGTCTCGTCGGATTCGGAGGCCGAACTCGACAAGTTCGTTGACAGCCACGGTTCCAGCATGGCGCGCGACCTCGACGGGGCGCCGGTCTTCATGGCGACCACCGCCTTCTCGCTGCGCTACGAGGAGGAGCGCTACCCGGCGGTGCGCTTCACCGACATCAAGGACTACCAGAAGCGGGCCGGCTGAGGGCGGACCGGCCGACCCCGTCCGCCCTCAGAACTTGCCGAGCATCGGGAAATCCATGCTTAGGCTCGTCTCGGCCGCGACCGGCGCCTCGCGTCGGCGCGGCTTGCCGTTGAGCACCTGCTTCAGCTTCGACTTGAGCACCGCCATGTCGAAGGGCTTGAGGATGAAGGCGTCCGCGCCCGCCTGGTGGGCGACGTTGATGTCCTCGAAGTCGAAGGACGCCTCCGTGAGGATGAAGGGCGTGTTCATCAGCGCGTCGTCGGCGCGGATCTCGCGCAGGAGCGCGATGCCGTCCATCGGCTCCATCTCCAGGTCGGCGATCACCAGGGCGTAGCGGCGCTCGCGCATCCGTTCCAGCGCCTGAAGGCCGTCCGTCACGCCCTCCACGTCGGGGAAGCCGATGCGGTTCATCAGCATCACCACGAGGCGCAGGAGCTTCTCCTGGTCGTCGACCACGAGGATCGGGGGCGTCTCGCTCATCGGCGTCTACTCGAATTCCGAACGCGGGTTGGGCAGGGAAGCCTCCATGCCCGAACTAGATGAACAGGTGGTCGATGCCCTGCTTGGACATCGCGTCGACCTGGAGGGCGCTCGCCAGGCCGAGGATCGCGCTCGCCTTCGGCGTACCGCGCTGGAACGCCGGCATCAGGTTCGCCTTGGCGAAGTGCGGCTCGCTGGCGGGGCCCCGGACCACCACCTTGAAGGAGTTGACGAACTCGCGCTTGGGGATCTCGCGCCACTCGCAGATCAGCACGTCGCGGTGGCGCTGGTCCTCGGTGATGCGGTTGAAGGTCTCGTGCACGAGGTTGCGCTCGCCCTCGATGACCTGGGCGGCGAAGTTCTGGTCGATCATCAGGAAGCTCGTGATCACCGAGAACTCGTTCTTCTTCTGCGCCTGCCGGGTGATGTCGCCGATCTGGCTGGTGCGCAGTTGCGGCTCCGAGGAGAGGGCGAGGCGCGAGAAGTAGATGAGGTGTACGAGACTCGTCCGCTTGCCGCGCATGCGCCTCCCTCCGACGATCCACCCGCCATCCTAGGACGGGGCGGATAACGGCCCGTAAACGGCCGGGCGCGGCGCGGAGGGACCCGGCAGGTTTTGCCGGGGCGAGGGCCGCATGGATGCCGATCCTGCCGGGTCCGGCAAGGTCCGGGTCAATGAAATCAACGGCTTGGCCGTGGCACGCGGGTTGCGGCCGGCACGGCAAGGCCCAATGCCCGGCCGCTGACGGAACCGCCCGCCATGGACATCTTCGCCGCGTTGCAGACCTCGGTCTCGGGACTGAAGTCGCAGTCCTACGCCATCGGCAACATCTCGGGGAACATCGCGAACTCGCAGACCACGGGCTACAAGCGCATCGACACGAGCTTCGTCGACCTGATCGCCGACCAGACCCCGGGCCGGGAATCCGCCGGTTCGGTCTTCGCTCAGGCGCGCCTCACCAACGCGATGCAGGGCAACGTCATCGCGACCCAGACGCCCACCAACATGGCGATCCAGGGCAGCGGCTTCTTCGTGGTGCAGAATCGCACCGGCGACGCCAACGGGCAGACCGCCTTCACCGGTGTCAACGCCTATACCCGGCGCGGCGACTTCTCGATCGACAAGGAGGGCTACCTCGTCAACGGTGGCGGAGCCTACCTGCTCGGCCAGAACATCGATCCGGCGACCGGCGTGGCCAGCGTGACGCAACCGATCAAGCTGGCGCAGACCACACTGAACGCCAAGGGAACGAAGACGCTCACCCTCGAAGCGAACCTCCCGCTGACGCCGAAGACGAGTGCGTCGGCAACCTCGGGTGTCTCGACCTTCACGCCCGTCACCCAGACCACCGGCGGAAAGACGCAGATCGTCTACAGCGGCGCGACAACCGACGTCTCCAATTTCATCAACAACAGCATCGCCGGGCCGGGCATGACGGTCTACACCGAGAGCGGCGCACCGCTGGCCCTCAACACCCGCTGGGTGAAGACGGCCAATGCCGATGCGACCAAGACGCCGGAAACGCCTGCGACGTGGCAGTTCTACTATCAGGCCGATACGACAGTCGATACGACAAAGTCGAACTGGGTCAAAGCCGATCAGGACGTGACCTTCGACAGCTCCGGCAAACTGAAGGACCCGGCGACCGGGCTTACCTTCACGCCGCTGACCATCAACAATGCCAAGGTCGGAGCCGTGACGATGAAGTTCAACGCCGCCACGCTGACGCAATTCAGCGCCGATTCCGGCGAGATGCGGGCGACCGGCCAGTCCCAGGACGGCTACGGGGTAAGCACACTCAACGACATCACGATCACCGGTGAGGGCAAGATCACCGGCACGTTCTCGAACGGCTCCGTCGTCACGCTCGCCAACGTCGCGATCGCACGCTTCACGAATCCCGACGGCCTGAGCCCCGACTCCAAGGGAAACTACAAGGCCACCGACGATTCCGGGCCGCCGCTCGCGGGCCTGGTCGGGTCGAGCATCCAGGGGGGCAGCATCGAGCAATCCAATACCGACATTGCCGACGAATTTTCGAAGATGATCGTAACCCAGCAGGCCTACTCTGCGAACACGCGCGTCATGTCGACCGCGCAGCAGATGATGTCCGACCTGATCAACATCGTCCGCTGATCCGCCGGGAGGCGTGAGCTCAGGCGACGGAGACGCGCGCGATGGGACTCGATCCGATCAACACGGCGACCGCCGGCCTGCGGGCGACCCAGGCCTCGATCGCGCTCGTCTCGCAGAACGTCGCCAATGCCGGCACGGCCGGCTACGTTCGGCGCACGACGAGCCCGGTCGCGCAGGGACTCGGCAATGCCGGTGTCGCCACGGGCGCCATCACGCGCAGCTTCGACGCCGCGGCGCTGAAGCAGCTGCGGTTGGAGACGGCGGGTTCGGGCTATACCGGGACCAAGGCCGACATCCTCGCCCAGCTCGACCGGCTCTACGGCACGCCGGGCAGCGCGACGGCGCTGGACGGCGTCCTCAACACCTACACGCAGTCCCTGCAGACGCTCGCCATCAACCCGACCTCGTCGGCCGCGCGCAGCAGCGTGGTCGACGCGGCCCAGGCGCTCGCGGGCAAGATCGGCAGCATCGCCGACGACGTGCAGAACCTGCGCAGCGGCATCGAGAGTACCCTCAAGGGTCAGGTCGAGGACGCGAACGCACTCCTCGACAGCATCGCCAAGCTCAATGTTCAGGTCCAGACGGCGGGCGACGGCACGACCCGCGCCGCCCTGGAGGACCAGCGCGACCAGCAGATCAACAAGCTCGCCGGATACATGGACATCCGCGTCATGGACCAGCGCGACGGGTCCGCGACCGTGATGACGAGCAACGGCCTCACCCTGGTCGACCGCGGCGTGGCGGCGGGCCTGAGCTTCGACGGGCGGGCGACGCTCTCGGCGACCTCCGCCTACAATCCGGCGGACAAGCGCGGGGTCGGCACGATCACCGCGACCCTGCCGGGCGGGAGCAGGATCGCGCTCAGCGATCCGGGCACGCTGCTCTCCGGCACGCTGGCGGCCAACCTCGAGCTGCGCGACACCATCCTGCCGCAGGCCCAGCGCCAGCTCGACGACCTCGCGGCGGGGCTTGCCGGCGCGACGACGCAGACCTCCGTCACCGCCACCGTCGCCGGTGGGACGGCGACGCTCGACCTCTCCGCCTTGAAGCAACCGGGTGACAAGATCACCCTGCAGGTCTCCGGGCCGGGCGGCGCCACCCGTACCGTCATCCTGATCGCCTCGGCGAGCGATGACAAACCGATCACCAACTCGGCGTTGAGCAACGACGCGACCGCCTTCGTCCAGACGTTCAAGATCATCCCCGGTGCGCCGCCCGACGCGACGGCCATCAATACCGCGCTGGGTGCACTGAAGGTTGCCGCGACCACAGCCGGTTACCCGGCGGGCACCATCCCGGATCTCGCGGCCGCCGACGCGACCGGCAAGGTCGTGATCTCGGGCACGACCTGGGGGGCGACCGGCGGCGGCGCGACCGTGACGGTGCCGCAATCCCCGACGGATACGACGGCCTACCCGCAGCTTGCCGTCTTCGTGGACAGCGACGGCAACAGGCTCTTCACCGATTCCTTCGACAACGGTTCTCAACGCACCGGCTTCGCCCAGCGCCTCGCGCTGAACCCCTCCATCAAGGCCGACACCGCGGCGCTGACCACGCTCGGCGGCGGCGCGGCGGGTGCGGACGCGACGCGGGCGAACTTCATCTACGACGCGCTGACCGGCACCGCGCGGACGTTCTCGTCGTCGAGCGGGATCGGCGGCCTCTCGGCCCCGTACGACACCACCGTCGTCAAGTTCGCCCAGGACATCATCGCCGCGCAAGGCTCGGCCGCCGCGCAGGCGCAGACTATCGACAGCGGGCAGGGCGTCGCCCTCTCGGCGGCCCAGAGCCGCTTCGCGGAGGGCGCGGCGGTCAGCATCGACGAGGAGATGTCGAACCTGATCGCCCTGCAACAGGCCTACACCGCCAACGCCCGCGTGCTCACGGCGGCGCGCGACATGCTCGATACCCTGCTCCGGATGTAGCGCATGAGCACGATCAGACCCTACGCCGCGGGCGCCTACGTGACCCAGCGCAACACCCAGCAGATCCTCGACCTCAAGGACCAGCTGTCCGTCCTGACGACCCAGCTCGGCACGGGGCGCACCGCCGAGACCTATGCGGGGCTCGGCGTCGGGCGCACCACCAGCCTCGCGGCGCACGCCACGATCAGCGCGCTCGAGGGCTACGACGCCGCGATCGGCTACGGCCAGACGCGCGCGCAGCTCGCCACAAGCAGCCTCACGGCGGTGATCAACTTCGGCATCGACCTCAAGTCGAACCTCGCCAACGGCCTCGTGCGCAGCTCCAGCGGCACGATCAACAGCGCGACGCTCGCCCGCAACGCCCTCGACGCCGCCGTCGATGCGCTGAACCAGACGGGCGCCGGCATCTACATCTTCGGGGGGCGCGACAGCGAGACGGAGCCGGTGGTCGACACGGACGTCATGCTCAACGGCGACGGCACCAGGGCAGGGCTGGCGAAGCTCGTCGAGCAGCAGCGGACCGCCGACCTCGGCACGGACGGGAAGGGCCGGCTCACGACCTCGCTGACGCCGGGCGGCACGACCGTCGGCCTCACCGAGGATGCGAGCGCGGAGGCGCGCGCGAATTTCGGCTTCACGCTCGCGGGCAAGCCCGTGACCACCGGCACGGCGCTGACCGCCAGCTTCACGCCGGCCGACACGACGGCGAACCTCACCACGCCCGTGGGCGGAGGCCAGCGTTTCCGCGCGCTCGTCCAGCTCGCCGACGGCAGCAGCCAATCGATCGAGTTCTACGGGACGAACGGCACTGCGCCGTCCGGCACGACGGCTTTCCCGCTGAGCGGCGATCTCGCGACCGACACCGCGAAGCTGGCCGCGCTCCTGCCCGCGGGCGCCAGCCTCGGCGGCGTGCAGGCGGTGACGCCCCAGGTCGCCTTCAACGCCGAGCCGACCGAGGGACAGAGCTTCCGGGTGGTGGTGAATCAGCCGGACGGCAGCCAGAAGACGATCGACTACCACGCGACCGCCCGGCCGGGTCTCGACGACCCGACCGCGTTCAAGATCCCCTCCGCCTCCGAGTATCCGACCGTGGCCGGAAGGCTGGCGGCCGCCGCGACGCAGCTCCAGGCCCTCGTGGCTCCCGGCACGCTGGCGAGCGTCCAGAGCGCGCTGGCAACGGATGCGGGCGGCAACCCGGTGCTGGACGCGGGCGGTCAGCCACTCCCCACCATCAGCCTGGGCTTCTCGGCCGGCAGCCCGGCGGCGGTCCAGATCGGGCCGCTCACCCAGCAGCCCAATGCCGGCGACAGCATCACGCTCAAGCTCGCCCTGCACGACGGCACCACCACCTCCGTCACCCTGACGGCGCGCGCGGCCACGGCCGGCGGGGGCGCCGCGCCCGGAACCTTCAGCATCGTGCCCGGAGATCTTGCGGCCACGGCGGCCAACCTCAAGACCGCGCTCGACGCCGCGGTGAAGCTCGCCGCCGGCACCAGCCTCTCTGCGCGGGCGACGGCGCGGGCCTCGCAGGACTTCTTCGACGGCACGTCGATCGCGGGCCTCGCGGCGCGGCGCATCAACGCCGCGGGCACCGGCTACGAACAGGCGCCGCAGGATACGACCGTGCAATGGTACCGGGGCGAGGACGCGCCGACGGACCCGCGCGCCGCCGCCACGGTCCAGACCGGCGCCAACAGCACGGCCCAGGTCGGCGTGCGGGCGAACGAGGCGCCGCTGCGCGCGGTGCTCGCCGGGATGGCGACCGTCGTGCTCGGCACGCCCGCGAGCACGGACTCGGACGCCAACGCCAAGTGGCAGGCCATGGCCGACCGTGCCGGGACGCTCGTGCGGGCGGTGAACACGAGCCCGAGCGTGCAGGAGATCGTGACCGACCTCAGCCTCGCCAACACCGCGATGGGCAACGCGAAGGCCCAGAACGAGGCCACGCGCAACATCATGGAGAACGCCATGGCGGGGGTGGAGGCGGCCGACACGACCGAGGTCACCACCAAGCTGCTCGACCTGCAGAACCGCCTGCAGGCGAGCTATCAGGTCACCGCCACGCTCTCGAAGCTCTCGCTCGTCAACTACATGAACTGAGCGACCACGATCCCGCCGCTTTTGCCGGGCTCAGGGGAGGGGGCGCGACCGCCGCGCCGGGGAGATCCGCGCATGGAGCTGGTGCCGCCGTTCCGCTGGCTCGTGCGCGCCGCCGGCCTCGTCCTGCTCGCCGCACCCGCGGTCGCCCAGGAGCCGCCCCGGCTCGAGCTGCCGAGGCTCGATGCGGCGACGCTCGCCCTGCCCGGATACGCCGCGCCCGCCCCGCGCGCCCGCGCCGAGTCCCGCGCGCACGGCCTGGAAACCTGCCCGGCTCTCGGGGGCGGGTTCGTGCGCCTTCCCGGCAGCCGGACCTGCCTGCGTCTCTCGGGTCGCGCAGCGGCAGGGCTCGACGTGCAGGCGGGCCGCGGAGGCGCTGCCGCCCGTCCGGACGCGGGCGGGCGCTTCGCCGTGGATGCGCGCACCGAGACCGATCTCGGATCCGTGCGCACCTTCGTACGGGTCGGGTCCGGCCACCGCTAGGGCGGGCTGCGGGACTTCGCCCGACCGGACGGCATGTGCGCGAGTGCACCGCACGCGCGAGGGCGGCGGATTTCCAGGGAACCTGCTGTTTCCGTTGTGGAAATCTTCTCCAGTGCAAGACCTTCTTGCACGAAACTGCATGATCGGACGAACAGTTTCGAATTATACTACAGTGCACCGCAAAAAACGGGCATTGCAGCGCGCTCGCGCGCTACCAGATCAAGTCCATCGCAATCGAGGACTGCAAGATCCGCGACGAGGCTCGGACACGAGCCGGCCGAACCGCAGATCCGGACGATCCTCCGACGCAAAGGACAGATCATGACCAACCGCAGCACGATCACCGCCGCCCTCGCGCTCGCCCTGGGCCTCGCGGCCTCGCCGAGCTTCGCGCAGACCTTCGACCCGAGCAGCGCCAGCTACAACCGCGACGGCACGCTCAATGTGTGGGGTGCGCATATCGATCCGGTCGGCGCGCGCGGCGGCCTCCTGGGCGGTGTCGGCACCGTGGTCGGCGGCGTGACCGGAGCCGTCGGAGGCATCGTCGGCGGCACGGTCGGCGCGGCGGGTGACGTCGTCACCGGCTCGGTCGCGCCGCGCCGCGTCCCCGGCGCCTACACCGCCTACTGAGCCGAACGGCCCCGACGACCGGCGGGCGGCGGAGCGCGAGTTCCGCCGCCCGTTCGCGTGCCGGTTCTCCGGAACTCGGCACGAGCGGGCGCGCGGGGTGCCCCTTCCGCACCGGAGCTCTGGATCGAGCCGCTTCGCGGCGCTGTCTCGTCCGGGGAAAGGGCGGTGGTTCGATCACCGGATGCGGCAGCCCGCAGAGGATCCGGTCCGGTTCGCTCGTGAATCGCGCCGGCTTGACCGTGGCGGAGAGCGACCGGACCGTGCGATCGGTCCGTGGCCTCGCCGGCACCGCGCTCACAGGCTCCGCGACAGGACCAGCGGTCCGCTGCGCACGCCCCGTCCGTAAGGGGAGGGGGCGATCGAGGGCTTGCCGTAGGTCGTCGGCGTGGCGGCCCGGCCGAGGTCGTCGGCGAGCGACTTGATCAGCGTCTCCGACACGGAGCGCGCCGTGCCCAACACGGCTTGGTTCCGCTCGACCGCCGCGGTGAAGCCGCGATGCTCGGCACGCAGGCGCTCCAGGCCCTCGGGGGCGAAGCGGGCGAGCGCCACGGCGTTCGCCTTCACGGCCTCGAGACGCAGCACGTAGGCGGCGGCGAGCGCGCTCTTCCGCGCAGGGTCGGCGAGGCCCTGGCGCAGGCGGCCGGCCCCCACCGCGCCGCTCTCGTCGGAGAGCAGCGCCTCGAGGGCCCGCATGGCCTCGCTCACGGAGGCCACGAGCGCCTCTGCGCCCCCCCTGTCGGCGACGCGGGGGAGGGGGGGCACGGCGCCCGTCGCCGCGCCCTCAGCCACGGGCCGCCCCATCGGTCGCGCCCTGCAGCTTCATCATCTCGCGGAAGACCTGATCGGCGATGCCGACGCCGCCGCTCTTCACGATCTGGCCGGCATATTCCTTGGTCAGCATCGAGCGGTAGACGCCGCCGCCCGTGCCGTTCTCGCCGAGCGGCCCGTCCGTTCCCTCGGACTGGGTGAGCCGGTCGAGGGAGGATTCGAGGAACATCGACTCGAACTCGGTCGCGGTCTTGCGCAGCTTCGCGGTCGCCTGCGCGGAGGGCTGGGCGCTCGCCTGGCTGGCGGATTGGGCGATGGAGGAAGCGATGGACTTGCCGACGCCGATGGCGGCCGAGGCCGCGAAGGTCGCGAGCGGGAGCATGGGTTGAATCTCCTGTGTCCCTGAGAAATCACATCAGCTCGATCTCGGCCTGCAGCGCGCCCGCTGCCTTGATGGCCTGGAGGATCGAGATCAGGTCGCGCGGGCCGACGCCGAGCGCGTTGAGGCCGTCGACCAGTTCGCGCAGGCTGACGCCCTCCTTGACCAGCGCGAGCTTGTTGCCGTCGCCGGTGTCGACCTTCACGCCGGTGCGCGGCACCACCACGGTCTGGCCGTTCGAGAGCGGGGCGGGCTGGCTCACCTGCGGCTGCTCGGTGATGGTGACGGTGAGGTTGCCCTGCGCGATCGCGACCGTCGAGACGCGCACGTCGCGGCCCATCACGATGATGCCGGAGCGCTCGTCCACCACGACCCGCGCGGTCTGGTCGGGCTCGACCTTCAGCTGCTCCACCTCGGTGATCAGGCGGATCATGTTGCCGTTGTAGCGGGGCGGGATCTGGATCGTGACGGTGGCGGGGTCGGTCGGCTCGGCCGTGTCGGCGCCCATGAAATCGTTGATCGCCGCGGCGATCCGCTTCGAGGTCGTGAAGTCGGGGTTGCGCAGCGACAGGCGCAGCGAGCGGGCGTCGTTCAGCCTGAAGGCGATCTCGCGCTCGATGTTGGCGCCGTTCGCGATGCGTCCGTTCGTCGGTACGCCGCGCGTGATCTTGGCGGCATCGCCCTCGGCCGAGAAGCCGGCGATGGCCACCGACCCTTGCGCCAGCGCGTAGACCTCGCCGTCGGCGCCGAGCAGCGGCGTCACTAGGAGCGTGCCGCCCTGCAGCGACTTGGCATCGCCCAGCGAGGAGACGGTGACGTCGATCCGCGTCCCCTGCGCGGCGAAGGGGGGGAGGTTGGCCGTCACCATCACGGCGGCGAGGTTCTGGGTCCGCATGGTGGCGCCGCGGGTGTTGACGCCGAGGCGCTCCAGCATCGCCTGAAGCGACTGCTTGGTGAACGGGATGTTGTTGAGGGTGTCGCCGGTGCCGTTGAGGCCGACCACGATGCCGTAGCCGACGAGCTGGTTCTGCCGCACGCCCTCGATGGCCGCGAGGTCCTTCACCCGCGAGAGTGCGAGCGCGGGCTGGGCGAGATCGAGCGCTGCGAGCACCACGAGGGACAGCAGGCGGGCGAGTTGGCGGAACGGGAGGGGCAAGGTCTGCATGCCGGCTGTCGGGGCGGTCGGGTCCGGTTCCTCCCTTGCCAGCCGCGTGCCAGGATCGCAGGTTCCGCAAGGTATTGAGGAGAAATTGTTTTATCGAGCACGTCCTCTCGGGGGGGCGGGTGCCGACGGGCTCCCGATCGTGCCGGGTCGGCAGCTTCTGCCGGGTCGTTTACCGCCGCTTAACCCTGCCGACCGTCTTGTCTCGTACCAGGACGCGCCTCCGCGTCCGGAGTAGCCCTGACGATGCGCGTCGATCCCCGCACCGGCCTTCCCGCCCTGTCCGCCCCCGCGGCGACGCGCCGGTCGGAAGGGTCCGCGCGCTTCAGCCTCGGGGCGGAAGCGGGCACCGCGCGGGCGGGTGCGAGCGCCGGCACCGCGGGCGCGGCGACGCTCGCGGGGCTCGACGCGGTGCTGATGCTGCAGACCGAGGCCGACACGCCGCAGGAGCGCCGCCGCCGCAGCGTGCGCCGCGGGCACGATCTCCTCGACGGGCTCGACCGGCTGAAGGCCGCGCTGCTGGGCGGCCGCGTCGCCGCGCAGGATCTGCGCGCCATCGCCGGTCGCCTGTCGGAGCGCGTTGGGGAATCGGGCGACCCGCGCCTCGACGGGCTGATGGCCGAGATCGAGCTGCGCGCGGCGGTGGAACTCGCGAAGCTGGAGAGGCGGCCCGGGGCCTGAACTCCGGACGGCCGCGTCAGGCCGATGAGAGCAGGATCACGCCGCCGATCAGCACGGCGCAGCCGGCGAGGCGCCAGGGACCCGCGGCCTCGCCCAGGATCAGCATGCCGAACAGGGTGCCGACCATCATCGACATCTCGCGCATGGGCGCGACGAGGCTCAGCGGCGCCCCACCATCGAGCGCAGCCAGGACGAGGATGTAGGCGAGCGGCGACATCAGGCCGACGCCCAGCGCGATCAGCCGGTAGCCCCGCATCGCCGCCCAGGCGCGGCGCGGGTCCGCGGCGGCGATCGGCGCCAGCAGCACGAAGCGCAGCAGGTTGTTGCACCAGTCGAGGACGACGGGGGCGATGCCGAGGGCCTTGACGGCGTAGGCGTCCACGACCGTGTAGGATGCGATCAGGCCCCCGGTCGCCGCCCCCCACTGGACGCCCGCCGCGCCGCCGGGCCTGCGGAAGGCGGCGAGTCGCCCCTGCGTCGCGATGAGGCCGATGCCGACGACCACGAGCGCCAGCCCGGCCAGCGCCCGGCCCGACGGTAGCTCGCCGAGCAGCAGAATCGCGCCGAGGCTCGACAGCATCGGACCCGTGCCCCGCGCCACCGGATAGACGACCGAGAGATCCGCTTCCCGGTAGCCGCGCTGGAGACAGAGGCTGTAGGCAAGATGGATGAGCCCGCTCAGGGCGATGACGCCGATCCCCGCCATGTTCCAGGCCGTGCCGCCCCGCATGAGCTGCCAGATCACCCAGGGCGCGTAGGCCACGAAGGCCACGAAGTTGTAGGCGAACACGAAGAGCGCGCCGAGATGGGCCGCGCGCTTCGCCAGGAGGTTCCAGCCGGCATGCAGGAACGAGGCGAGGACGACGAGGGACAGGGAGGCGAGCGTCATGGAGATCTCCCGCAAGCGCTGGTGATCTCGACGTCTCCGCCCCTGGGTTTTTGTCCCTTGGGTGCAGCCGCGGAACACCCGCGGTCTCTGCAACGCTCGGTCCAGCGGCGCGGCGCGCCCGGAACCCTAGTTGCCACTCGGTCGATACGGCGAACTTAGCCGAGGGGCAGGCGCGGGATCAAGCGCCCGCTCAAGTGCTCTCCGCCGGAGTGGAGGTCGGTTCGGCGAAAGAGAGGGCGTTCAAGCAAGACCGTGGAGCCATTCCCGATTGTAACGCGATCGGGGACCGCTCCGAGGCCCGATTGACGCCCCGGCCCCGATCCCCGACAAGGCCGCCGCGACCGGCCCGTCCCCGGGCCCGATTCCCTCCGGCGAAGCGGCCGGTTCCACGGCCGATGCTGTTCAATTCCTTCGTCTTCCTCCTGGCCTTCCTGCCGGCTGCCCTGGCGCTCCACGCGCTGGCCGAGCGCGTGCGGCCGGGCTGGCGCCTGGGCGTGCTGGTGGGGCTGTCCTTCGTCTTCTACGGCTGGTGGGACCCGCGCTTCGTGCCGCTCCTCGGGGCCTCGGTGCTGCTGAACTGGTGGGTGTCGCGCCTGTATCTGCGCGCGCCAGGGCCCTGGCTGATCCCGGCGGCCATCGCCCTCAACCTCGCCGTGCTGGCGCTCTTCAAATATCTCGATTTCCTCACGGATCTGGCAGACCTGATCCCGGGCGTCGACCTTGCCCGGCCCGGCTGGGTGCTGCCGCTCGGCATCTCGTTCTTCACCTTCCACCACATCATGTACCTGACCGACCTGAGGGCCGGCCGCGCGCCCGGCTTCGGGCTGACCAAGTACGCGCTCTACATCGCCTTCTTCCCGCAGGTTCTCGCCGGCCCGCTCGTGCGCTGGAGCGAGATCATGCACCAGTTCGACGAGCGGCCCTACGACCGTCCGGACGCGGCCGAGCGGGTCGGGCGCGGGCTGATGCTGCTCACCGTCGGGCTGGCCAAGAAGGTGTTCCTGGGCGATCCGTTGGCGGCCTACGTCAACCCGGTCTTCCAGGCCGCCGCCGCCGGCAAGGCGGTGAGCCTCGCGGAAGCTTGGCAGGCCACGCTCGGCTTCACCTTCCAGATCTACTTCGACTTCTCCGGCTATACCGACATGGCGCTCGGGATCGCGCTGCTGTTCGGCGTGGTGCTGCCGCAGAACTTCGACGTACCCTACCGGGCGACCAGCCTGCAGGATTTCTGGCGGCGCTGGCACATGACCCTGTCGCGCTTCCTGCGCGACTACCTCTATGTCGGCTTCGGCGGCAATCGCCGCGGTCTCGCCGTGCAGCTCGCGGCGCTTCTCGCAACGATGACGCTCGGCGGCCTCTGGCACGGCGCCGGGCTCACCTTCGTGGTCTGGGGCGCGCTGCACGGGGCGGGCCTCGGCGCGGGCGTGCTCTGGCGCCGCGCGGGCCTGCCGATGCCCGCTCTCGTTGGCTGGGTGGTCACCAGCCTGTTCGTGGTGCTGACCTGGGTGTTGTTCCGAGCCACCAGCTTCGAGGCGGCGCTCGGCATCTACCGGGGCCTCCTCGGCCTCACCGAGCCGGGCTCCGGCTTCAAGTGGCGCGCCCTCCTGCCGGCGGCGCTCGTCGCGACGCTCGGGCCGACCGCCTGGGCCGCCGTGCACCGGCTGCCGCCCCGGCGCGGACTCGCATTCCTGTTCGGGCTCGTGTTCGTGGTCGTGCTCCTGAAGATCGGGGACGACGCGAACTACGAGTTCATCTACTTCCAGTTCTGAGCCATGTCCGCGCGCGCGACGTCAGGCAGAGGCGGAGGCGGAGGCGGGGCGGCCTGGGGCGGCTTCGCGCGGCTTCTCGTCGGCACGATCGCGGTGGTGGCGCTCGGCTATCTCGCGCTCGCCTACGCGGTCGATCCCTACGACAGCGGGCGCTCGGGCCTGTTCTCGGTGGGCGCGGTGCGCCCGCAGGGACCGCGCACCGCCGCGGCCGTCCGCGGGCGCGACCCGGCCTTCAGCGGCGCCGTCATCGGCAATTCGCACATCCAGCTGATCGAGCCGGAGCGGCTGACGCGGCTCACCCGTATCCCCTTCGTGCAGCTCGCGATTCCCGCGACCGGCCCCGGCGAGCAACTCAGGGTCCTCGACTGGTTCCTGAGCCATCACCCCGCGCCCGAGGCGATCGTGCTGGCGCCCGACGATTTCTGGTGCACCGACGATCCACGCCTTGCCAACGACAAGCCCTTCCCGTTCTGGCTCTTCGCCCGCGACCTGCCGGACTACCTGCGCGGCCTGATGCGCTACGCCGTCGCCCAGGAGGTCGTGGGCCGCATCGGCTGGCTCCTGAAGACGCGGCGGCCGCTCGCGCGCGCCGACGGGTGGTGGGACTACGAGCCGGACTACCTCGGTCTCGGCTACGGCCGCGCCCCGGAGCCCGGTCCAGGTCGAGACCCGAAGCGCGCATCCGATCGCGAGCGGCCGGTCCCCGACACGCCGGATCCGGGCCGGGCCGGCCCCTTCCCGGCGGCCGAGCGCCTGCGCGCGGCGCTCGCGCGGGTGCCCGCGCGGACAGCCGTGGTCGCGGTGCGGCCGCCCGTATACCACGCGGCCCTGCCGCGTTCCGGCAGCCCGCGCGCGGCGGCCGAAGCCGCCTGCGCGGCGGCGATCGACGGGGCGTTGGCCACCCATCCGCTGAGCGCCGTCCTCGACTGGCGCCGGGACGGCGCGGCGGCCCGGGACGGGGACCTGTTCTTCGACCGGTCGCACTACCGCCACCCGCTCGCCCGACGCGTCGCGGAGGACATCGCCGCCGCGATCGTCCGTCTGCGCCCCCCGAAGGAGTAGTGGACCGTGACCTCGAAGCCGCAGGCGCGCGAACCCGTGACATCCGGGCCCGAACCTTGCGTTGCGGTCCGTTGTAGCAGCAAAGCGCCTCGACTATACGGCTCGGGACATCGCCGCCGGCAGGCCGCACGCAGAATGTGAGGGCGAGACATGGCGAAGGTGACGCTGGAGGACGGCTATGTTCCGTCCGACGACGAGCCCTTCATGAACGACCGGCAGCGCGAGTATTTCCGGCGCAAGCTGCTGAGCTGGAAGAGCGACATCCTGCGCGAGGCGCAGGATACGCTGGCCGCCCTCCAGAGCGAGAACGAGAACCACCCCGACATCGCCGACCGCGCCTCCTCCGAGACCGACCGGTCGATCGAGCTGCGCGCCCGCGACCGCCAGCGCAAGCTCACCGGCAAGATCGATGCCGCGCTCGCCCGGATCGAGGACGGCTCCTACGGCTACTGCGAGGAGACCGGCGAGCCGATCTCGTTGAAGCGCCTCGACGCGCGGCCCATCGCCACCCTGTCGCTGGAGGCGCAGGAGCGCCACGAGCGCCGCGAGCGGGTCTACCGCGACGACTGATCGGGCGGACGGGCCGCGGGCGCGAAGGCGCGCGCGGAACGCGCCGACCGGATGCACGTCCCCTTCCTGCGCGGCGCCTCGCACCCGCAGCAATACGTCGAGCGGGCGCCGGCCTGGGGCCGCGCCGCCATCGGCATCGCCGACCGCAACACCATGGCCGGGCTGATCCGGGGCGGCGCGACGGCTTCGAGGCGGTCGCCTGGCCGACGGACCGGGCGGCCTACGGCCGGCACTGCCGCCTGTTCTCATCGGGTAGATCCTGATCGTGCCGCCGCCCGAGGGCGGGATCGAGCCGCCAGCGACCATTCTCGGCCGCCTCGCGCGGCTCGCCGCGGTGACCCTGGACGGAACACCCGCCCCGGCGGGAGGGGCCTCGCGCCGACGTGCCATCGGCCGGGTACCGTCGGGGGCGCGGTCTTCCTGATGCTGGAGGACGAGACCGGCATCGCCGGGGTCGTCGTCCGGAGGTCGGTCTTTGAAGGTCCATCGCCGCGTCGCGATGACCGCCCGGTTGCCGGCCGTGCCGGGCCGTGTGAAGCGGGCGGGCGCGGCGGCCCACCGGATAGCCGGGCGGGTCCGCGATCTCGCCGGCGAGCTGCGCCGACTTCGCGAGGGCGGCGTGCGCCTCGATCCCGGGACGAACGATCTCGGCGCGGACGCCGACCCGAGCACCTTCCGCAACTGCGCTCATCGCTGACGGCGGGCGGTCGTCCGGGCGGCAGGTCCAGTCCGCCCGGATCTCGGCGCGTCCGGGGCGGCGGGATCGCCCCGGACGCGCGTCCCGCTGCGCTCAGCCCCGCGTCGGCTCGGCCGCGCCGGCATCGGGCAGGCCGAGCGAGAGCGTGTCGGCCGCGGGTTCCGTCCCGCGCGCCTCGGGGTCCACCTCGCCCTGCCACGTGGCGACCGCCGCGGTGGCGAGGCCGTTGCCGAGCACGTTCGTGACGGTGCGGCCCATGTCGAGGATCTGGTCGATACCCATGATCAGCAGGATGCCCGCGGCCGGCAGGCCGAACATCGGCACGGTTGCGGCCACCACGACCAGGGAGGCGCGCGGCACGCCCGCGATGCCCTTGCTCGTCACCATCATCACGAGGAGCATGGTCACCTGCTCGGCGAAGCCCATCGGGATGCCGAAGGCCTGGGCGATGAACAGGGCGGCCATGGCCTGGTACATCATCGAGCCGTCGAGGTTGAACGAGTAGCCGAGCGGCAGCACGAAGCCCGTCACCCGCGGGCGCACGCCGAAGCGCTCGAGCACCTCCACGGTCCGCGGGAAGGCGGCCTCGCTGCTGGCCGTCGAGAAGGCCAGGATCATCGGCGCGCGCAGGAGGCGCAGCAGGCGCACCACGCCGCGTCCCAGCACCGCCCAGCCGGCGCCGATCAGCACCAGCCAGAGCACGGCGAGGCCCGCGTAGAAGCTCGCGATGAACTTGCCGTAATCGACGAGGACGCCGAGGCCCTGGACGGTGACCACCGCGGCGATCGCCGCGAAGACGGCGACCGGCGCCAGCCGCATCACCGCGTCCGTGACCTTGAACATCACACGGGCGAGACCCTCCAGCAGCGCCACCATCGGCTCGCCGTAGCGCCGGTCGATCGTGCTGAGGCCGAAGCCGAAGAAGATCGAGAAGACGAGGATCTGCAGCACCTCGTTGCCGGCCATGGCCGAGACGATGCTGGTCGGAAAGACGTGGGTGAGGAAGTCCCGCAGGTTCAGCGAGGCGGCCTTCAGGCCGGTCTGCGCGCCGGCATCCGGCAGCGGCAGGGCGAGGCCGGCGCCCGGCTGGAACAGGTTCGCGGTGATCAGACCGAGGGTCAGCGAGACGACCGAGGCGGTGAGGAACCAGCCCATGGCGAGGGCCGCCACGCGGCCGACCGAGCGGGCGTCCCCGAAGCTCGCGATGCCGGCGACGATCGTGGCGAAGACCAGCGGCGCGATGATCATCTTGATCAGGCGCAGGAAGATGTCGGTGACCAGGGTGAAATGGGCGGCGAGGGCCTTCGCCTCCTCGGGTCCGGCCGCCTGCCCGTGCAGGACGGCGCCGACCAGGATGCCGAGCAGCAGCCCGATCCCCGTATAGAGGGTGAGCCGGCCGGATCTCGACCGCTCGGAATCCTGTGCTGTATCGGCGTGCGTCATCGTTCGTCCTCCCGTTGCGTGGTGCTGGATTGAAGGGCGGGATCCGGCCGCTGGCGTCGCGGACACGGATCCCGGGATGGTCGGTCAGGCCGCCGCGATGGCCTGGGCGATGGCCGGATCCAGGGCCTGCGGACGCGTCAGCCGGTCGGGCTGGAGCACCGCGTCGAGCTGCTCGCGTGCCATCAGGCCCTTCTCGAGCACCAGTTCGTAGACGCCGCGACCGGTCGCGTGCGCCTCCAGGGCGACGGCGGTGGCGTTGCGGTAGCCGATATAGGGATTGAGCGCGGTCACGATCCCGATCGACTGCTCGACGCCGGCGCGCAGCCGCTCGCGGTTGGCCGTGATGCCCCGCACGCAGTGCCGGTCGAGGGTGCGGCAGGCCGCCTCGAGATGTGCGAAGCTGCGGAACAGGCTGTAGGCGATCACCGGCTCGAAGGCGTTGAGCTGGAGCTGGCCGGCCTCGGCCGCGAAGCTGATCGTGACGTCGTTGCCGATCACCTCGAAGGCCACTTGGTTCACCACCTCGGGGATCACCGGGTTGACCTTGCCGGGCATGATCGAGGAGCCGGCCTGCCGGGCCGGCAGGTTGATCTCGCCGAAGCCCGCGCGCGGGCCGCTGGAGAGCAGGCGCAGGTCGTTGCAGGTCTTGGAGAGCTTCACGGCCACCCGCTTCAGCACGCCTGAGACCTGCACGAAGGCGCCGCAATCCTGGGTCGCCTCGACCAGATCCTCAGCCGTAACGAGCGGGATGCCGGTGATCTCCGCGAGCCGTTCGCGCACCAGCGCCGCGTAGAGCGGGTGCGCGGTGATGCCGGTGCCGATGGCGGTCGCGCCCATGTTGATCTCGCGGATCAGCAACTCGGCCTCGCCGAGCCGCGCCTCGTCCTCGGCAAGCATGCGCGCGTAGGTGCCGAATTCCTGGCCGAGCGTCATCGGCACCGCGTCCTGCAGCTGGGTGCGGCCCATCTTGAGCACGTCGGCGAATTCGGCGGCCTTCCCCGCGAAGCTGCCGCGCAGGTCCGACATCGCGGCGACCAGCCGGCGGATCGCGCCGATGCCGGCGATCTTCAGCGCGGTCGGGTACACGTCGTTGGTGCTCTGGCCCATGTTGACGTGCTCGTTCGGGTGCAGGTGCCCGTAGGCGCCGCGCTCGTGGCCGAGGATCTCCAGCGCCCGATTGGCTATGACCTCGTTGGCGTTCATGTTGGTCGAGGTGCCGGCCCCGCCCTGGATCAGGTCGACCACGAACTGGTCGTGCAGGGCGCCGGCGCGGACCTCCTCGCAGGCCGCGACGATCGCCGCGCAGCGCGTCCCGTCGAGGAGGCCGAGCTCGCGGTTGGCGAGCGCGGCCGCCTGCTTGATCGCGGCGAGCGCCCGGATCAGGTCCGGGCAGGTGGCGAGGGTGGTGCCGGTGATCGGGAAGTTCTCGACCGCCCGCAGGGTGTGAATGCCCCAGTAGGCCGCCTGCGGAACCTCGCGGTCGCCCAGCAGGTCGTGCTCGGTGCGGGTCGGAGCGCTTCGGGAGGCATCTTGGGGACCTTGGGCGATCTCAGGCACAGCTCTCTCCTCGCGCGCGGAAGCGTTCCAGCGCGCCGTGTGGCAGGACGGGCAGGGGCGAGCGACCGGGCCGCGGGGGCGCGGCCGCTCCGGATGGTGCGGGGTGAACCGTCGGCGCGGCCCGCCCGACCCCCGGGGGCCGGCGGCTGCGCTCGACCGGACGGCGCCTGGATAATCCCGGGCCGCGCGGGCGGCCAATGCTAGTTGCGACCGAAACTATTCCGCATCGGAATAATCTTGCACCGCATCCGCGGCGGCCGCCCAGACGGCGTCGAGGAAGGGCCGGGCGCGCTCGGCGCTGCGGTAAAGCCGGATCTCCATCGGCATCTCGGGGCTGACGATGGCGAGCG
>NZ_LSIX01001108.1:0-7031 GCF_001556475.1 Methylobacterium sp. CCH5-D2
GGTATCATCGGTGTCGGCCCGGATCACCACCTGTCCGGCCCGCACCGGCTTGCCGGTGGCCGCGTCCAGGATGCGGACGTACAGGTTGAAGATCTGGTTCGATCCCTTCTCCACATAGCCGGTCACCGCGAGATCCGCACCCAGCGTCCGGGCGATGGGGGCCGCGCAATCCTCGCACTTGTAGAAGGGGCCCTGCTTGGCGATCTCGGCCGCCTGGGCGGCCGTATCCACGGGCTCGAGGCCCCCCTGCTTGGCGAGCATGCCCTTCAGTTCGTCGGTGACGAGGGCGAGCTTGCGGGTCTCGTCGGGCCGCGCCCGGCGCCCACCGACGACGCCGGGATCGAGCAGCTCGACGGGGAAGACCGCCGCCTTGCGCGGGTCGGCGCGGGCCGGCCCATCCGGCGCGGCCAGGAGCGCGAGCGCCGCGAGGCCAGCGAGGAGCGCGCGCACGGACGGCGAAGGCACCGCGAAGGGCATGGTCGGTCTCCCTGGGTCGCGCTCGTGACGGGGCGGCGCGTCGCCCAAGGATCGTGCGGCGGGACGGTTTGGCAATCCCCGGCGCCTCCGTCATCGTCGCCGCACCGGGTCGGAGAAGGAATCGCGATGCCCCTCGTCAGCGTCACGCGCCTGCGCATCCGGGCGCTCCGCTTCCTGCCGGCCTTCGCGCTCCACGCGGTCCGCACGGCCCGGCAGGTGCGGGCGGCGCCGGGCTTCCGGGGCGGGGCGATCCTGCGCGACCGGGACTGGACCTTCTGGACGCTCACCGCCTGGGACGGGCCCGAGAGCATGCGGAGCTACATGGGGGCGGACGCCCACCGGGCGGCGATGCCGCGCCTCTCGCACTGGTGCGACGAGGCCAGCACCGTGCACTGGGACGCGGCGGAGCTGCCCGGCTGGGCCGAGGCGGACAAGCGGATGCGCGACTGGGGCCGCGCCTCCCGGGTGCGTCACCCGAGCCCGCGCCACGAGACCCTGAGCTACCGGCCGCCGCGCCTCTCGGCCTCCGCGGCGCTCGTCCCGAAGCCCCCGTCCGCGGGGATGTGAGCGGGAAACCGGGCGGCACGGGCCTTCGCGGGTCCGATCGGGACCGAAGGCCGTTGAGTAGGCGGGGCTTATGCTGTTACCTGCCGGCCGCATGCGCGCACCTGCAAGATCCTTCATCCTGGCCTTCATCCTGGCCCCGGCGCTCACCGGCGCCGCCGCGCCGCCCGCCGCCGCGCAGGAGCCGGCAGCCGCCCCCGCGGCGGCGCCCTCCGAGACGCGGATCGGCCTGATCCACCGGGTCCAGCCCCAGCCCTCCTCCTACGACGCGGAGGCCCCGCCGGAGGACGAGGGCGTGGCGGGCGCCCGCATGGCGATCGCCGACAACAACACCACCGGCCGCTTCACCAAGCAGTCCTACGCGCTCGACGAGGCGGCGCTCACTGAGGGCGGACCCGGCGCCGTCGAGACCGCCCGGGCCCTGGTGGAGAAGGGCACGAAGTTCATCATCCTGGCGCTGCCGGCCGACGAGGTGCTCGCCGTCGCCGACGCGCTGAAGGACACGGGCGCGGTGATCCTCAACGCCGCCGCCCCCGACGACCGCCTGCGCGGGGCCGATTGCCGCAAGAACCTGTTCCACGTCGTGCCCTCGCGGGCGATGCAGACCGACGCGCTGGCGCAGTACCTGACCCTGATGCGCTGGCGGAAGCTGTTCCTGATCGTCGGCCCGAACGAGGCCGACCGGCTCTACGCCGAGGCGCTGAGGAACTCGGCCCGCAAGTTCGGCCTGAAGATCACCGCCGAGAAGCCCTGGACCTTCGGGCCGCTCGCCAAGGCGCGGGGCGACACGCCGACCCGGGCCGAGGCGATGGTGTTCACCCGCGGGCTCGACTACGACATGGCGGTCGTGGCCGACGAGGCCGGGGACTGGGGCGATTACGTGCCCTACCGCACGGTCGATCCGCGCCCCGTGGGCGGCACGCAGGGGCTCGTCGCCACGACCTGGTCGCCCGTGCTGGAGACCTGGGGGGCGGCCCAGGCGCAGAACCGCTTCCGGCGCCTCGCGGGGCGGCTGATGCGCCCGCTCGACTACCAGGTCTGGACCGCGGTACGGATCGTGGGCGACGCCGCGACCGTCAGGAAGACCGCCGACCCGGCCGTGCTCGGCCCCTACCTCACCGACCCGGCCTTCAGCGTGCCGGCCTACAAGGGCGTGTCCTTGAGCTTCCGCCCCTGGGACCAGCAGCTGCGCCAGCCGTTGATCGTGGTGCAGCCGAAGATGCTGGTCTCGGTCGCGCCCGAGCAGGGCTTCCTGCACCAGCGCACGCCGCTCGACACGCTCGGGGTCGACCTGCCCGAGACGGCCTGCAAGCTCAAGTGAGGCCGCCGCGATCGGCCGGATGCGGCGATGCGCGCCGGGCCCCGGCCCAGGGCGCGCCCTCGCAACCGGCGGGAAACGCCTTACAATCTGCCGCAACGAAGGCCCGACGGGCCGAGGGAGGATCGGGATGGATCGCTGCGCTACGGCAGTGCTGGGATTGGCCGCGCTGATCGGCCTGACGGAGGGCGCGTCCGCCTACACCGTCTACGTCTCGAACGAGAAGGGCAACACGGTCAGCGTCATCGACACCGAGACGATGGCGGTGACGGGGACCTGGAAGGTGGGGCGGCGCCCGCGCGGCATCACGACCAGCAAGGACGGGAAGGAGGTCTTCGTCTGCGCGAGCGACGACGACCGCATCGACGTGCTCGACGCCGCCACCGGCAAGGTGGTGCGCTCGCTGCGCTCCGGGCCCGACCCCGAGCAGTTCATCCTCGATGCCAGCGGCAACCCGCTCTACGTCGCCAACGAGGACGACAGCCAGGTCACGGTCATCGACATCGAGAAGAACCGGGTGCTGGCCGAGGTGCCGGTCGGCGTGGAGCCGGAGGGGATGGGCCTGTCGCCGGACGGGAAGATCCTGGTCAACACCTCCGAGACCACCAACATGGCCCACTTCATCGACACCAAGACCTTCCAGGTGATCGACAACGTGCTGGTGGACGCCCGCCCGCGCTTCGCCGAGTTCACGGGCGACGGCAAGGTCCTCTGGGTCTCGTCCGAGGTCGGGGGCACCGTCAGCGTCATCGACGTGGCGACGCGCCGCGTGGTGAAGAAGATCACCTTCAAGATCCCGGGCGTGAACGACGAGGCGATCCAGCCGGTCGGCGTGCGCATCACCAAGGACGGCACGAAGGCCTTCGTGGCGCTCGGCCCCGCCAACCGCGTCGCGGTGATCGATGCGAAGACCTACGAGGTGCAGAAGTACCTTCCCGTGGGCCAGCGCGTCTGGCAGCTCGCCTTCACGCCGGACCAGAAGCTGCTGTTCTCCACCAACGGCACCTCCAACGACGTCTCGGTGATCGACGTGGCGGCCGAGAAGGTCGTCAAGAGCATTCCGGTCGGCCTGCTCCCCTGGGGCGTGGCCGTCTCCCCGCAGTGATTGTTTGGGACCTCTGCCGATGCGCAAGCTTCTCCCGGTGGCCCTGATCGGGCTCGCCGCGCTCGTCGCGGCCCCGGCCTCCGCCCTCGATCTCACCAAGAAGCGGCAGAACCTGCCCGACCTCGTGCTCGGCAACGAGGAGGGCAACGACTTCGTGGTCGAGAACCGGGACATCGAGATGGAGTCCGGCAAGGCTTATCGGCTGCGGATCGTCGCCAAGGGGCGGCAGGAGTACAAGTTCTACGCGCCCGAGTTCTTCCGCTACATCTGGCTCAACCAGATCGTGATCAACCACCTGGAGATCCACGGCGGCGGCCCGCCCGACCACCTCGAGTTCGACGATCCGGGCGAGATCGCGATCGAGTTCGTGGCGATCAAGCCGGGCGCCTACAAGTGGGAGGCCCGCGGCCTTGAGGCCAAGGGCATGACCGGCACGATTACGGTGAAGTGACGATGCGCGCCGCCTCCCTCTGCCTCGGGCTCATCCTGCTCTCCGCGCCGGCCTTCGCCGACGACAAGGCCGCCTGCGCGGCCGGCATCGCGATGCTCAAGGACGAGATCGCCAAGAACCCGCCCGAATCCGTCCTGCCCAAGCTCAGGAAGGCCCTGCGGGTCGCCGAGCGCGAGCAGGGCGAGGGCGAGTTCGACGAGTGTCTCGACGCGGTGGGCGACGCCGAGCGGGCCCTGAAGCGATGAGCGAGGCGCCGGCCCTCTCGGTCGCGGGCGTCGGCCACCGCTTCGGCGCGCGGGCCGCGCTCGCGGACGTGTCGCTCAGCGTGGAGCGCGGGCGCTTCATGGCGCTGCTCGGCCCGAACGGGGCCGGCAAGACCACGCTCTTCTCCGTGATCACGCGCCTCTACAACAACCAGGAGGGCCGGGTCGCGATCTTCGGCCACGCCCTCGACCGGGAGCCCTCGCGGGCGCTCGCCCGGCTCGGCGTGGTGTTCCAGGCCCGCACCCTCGACACAGATCTCACCGTCGAGCAGAACCTCGCCTACCACGCGAGCCTGCACGGCATCGCCCGCCGGGCCGCGCGCGAGCGGATCGCGGCGCTGCTCGACCGGGTGGGCCTGGCCGACCGGCGGGCCGACAAGGTGCGCACGCTCTCGGGCGGCCAGTCGCGCCGCATCGAGATCGCCCGCTCGCTGATCCACCGCCCGAGCCTGCTGCTCCTCGACGAGCCGACGGTCGGTCTCGACCTCGAATCGCGCGCCGACATCGTCGCCATCGTGCGCGCCCTGGTGCGGGAGGAGGGGCTGTCGGTGCTCTGGGCCACCCACATCTTCGAGGAGATCTCCCCGGAGGACGACGCCGTGGTGCTCCATCGCGGCCGCATCGTCGCCCGCGGCACGGCCGGCACGATCGGGCAGGGCGCCGAGAGCTTGGAGGACGCCTTCCGGCGCCTCGTCGCCGAGCCCGGAAGGAAGGCCGCGTGAGCACCTCCGCGAACCCCACCGCCCAACGCGCGCCGGCCCATCTCGGCCGCTTGGATGCCGTCGGCTACCTGATCTGCCTCGGCGGCATCGTCCGCCGGGAGCTCTTGCGCTTCTTCAACCAGAAGGAGCGGTTCTTCTCCGCGATGGTGCGCCCGCTCGTCTGGCTGTTCATCTTCGCGGCGGGCTTCCGCAACACGTTGGGCGTGTCGATCGAGCCGCCCTACCAGACCTACGTGCTCTACGAGGTCTACGTGGTGCCGGGGCTCGCCGTGATGATCCAGCTCTTCAACGGCATGCAATCCTCGCTCTCGATGGTCTACGACCGCGAGGTCGGCTCGATGAAGGTGCTGCTGACGAGCCCCTATCCGCGCTGGCTGCTGCTCTTGGCCAAGCTGGTGGCGGGCGTCTCGGTCTCGGTGGTGCAGGCCTACGCGTTCCTGGCGGTGGCGTGGTTCTGGGAGACCGACATCCCCCCCCTCGGCTACTTCGCGGCGCTGCCGGCCTTCCTGGCCTCGGGGCTGATGCTCGGGGCCATCGGCCTGTTCCTGTCCTCGCTGGTCCGGCAGCTCGAGAACTTCGCCAGCGTGATGAACTTCGTGATCTTCCCGATGTTCTTCGCCTCCTCGGCCCTCTACCCGCTCTGGCGCATCCGGGAATCCTCCGAGACCCTGTACTGGATCTGCCAGTGCAATCCCTTCACCCACGCGGTGCAGCTCGTGCGCTTCGCTCTCTACGGGCAGTTCGAGCCCGTCGCCTGCGCGGTCGTCGTCGGCACGACGCTCGCCTTCTTCAGCCTCGCGGTCGTCGCCTACGATCCCGGCCGCGGCATCATGGCCCGGCGCGGCGGCCCGGCCGGAGACAACGCATGAGTCCTGGCATGACCCCTGGCATGACCCCTGGCATGAAACCCGGCACGCGGCTCGGCATGGTCCGCCTCTCGCTCCTCGCGACCACACTCCTGGCCCTCGCCGGGCCGGCCCTGGCCCAGCCGAAGACCGATCCCGACTGGCCCTGCGTCCAGCGCAAGGTCGCCACCCTGAGCCCCGGCCAGTTCTGGACCGGCCCCGACCTCGGCGCCGCGCCGGCCGAGTGGGGCAACGACAACGAGGCCGCCGCGCTGGCGCAGAAGATCGCCTCCCGCCGCACGGAGTTGCAGGAGATCGACGGCCTGCTCGACGGCTATGTCGGCAAGCTGCCCGACAAGGCCGCGCGCGAGCAGGGCCTCGCCCGGGTCTACGCGGGCGTGTTCGAGGTCATCAACGGCGAGCGCAACAAGATCATGCACGGCATCGCCCGCTACGCGCAGGGCCAGCGCCGCATGGCCGAGCGCATCCGCGAGGAGGCCGACCAGATCAGCCAGACCAAGGACGCGCCCTCCGCCGCCGACGCGCGGGAACTGCCCAAGGAGCAGTCCGAGCTCGAGACCAAGTTCGCCTGGGACCGGCGCATCTTCCAGGAGCGCTCGCAGTCGCTGACCTATGTCTGCGAGGTGCCGACCCTCCTCGAGCAGCGCCTCGGCGAGATCGCCCGCAAGATCCAGGCGAAGCTCTGATCCGCCGCGTCGGGCCGGCGGCGCGATCCGGCCCATCCCGATTCGGACCGGGCCGCGCGCCCGGCTCGGATCGGCACGACCGGGTCCCGGCAGGCCCGATCCGTCGCCCCGCGGCCGCAGGCACGTCCGAAGAGGGCCCGACTCATTGCCGAAAGCTCCCGGGAAAACTTGCCGAAATCACCTAAGTGATTGAAAACATATGGCATTTCTGTTGCGCGAACATCACGTCCCGGTGATTCCCGTCCGGCCACGCCCCTAAAGATCGCGGTCGCGTCCTCCGGCCGATTGTCGTCCCGTTACGTTCCCGGCATCAGTCTAACTCTAAGCCCCGCACAGAAGGGGCGAAGGTCTTACTGGGTTCTTGAAGGGTTAGGGGATGTCCATGCGGGGGCTCAGAGGCTTCCTGGCCGCGTCCGTCTCGGTGCTGCCGTTCGCGGCGCAGGCGCAGCAGGCGGTCACGCTCGGCGAGATCAGTGTGGTGGCGACGACGCCCGTCGGCGTGTCGGCGGGCAACGGCGCGCCGAGCCTGGCGGCGATCGACGGGCCGGGCGGCCCGGTCGCCCAGGTTCCGGCGACGAC
>NZ_LSIX01001109.1:0-1610 GCF_001556475.1 Methylobacterium sp. CCH5-D2
GCTCCACCCGGTTCCAGAAATCGTCGAAAGCGAGGCTGTCGTTGTGACGTGTGAACCGCATCGTTCGGGGTGTCTCTTTCTCTGCCTAGAGGATGCCTGGCCGCGAGCGGCCGGCGCTGTTGCCGTGCAGCGAGCGCGCACGGCGTTTCGAGCGGCGACACGCTGGGTGGCGCCGCGCCGAACGGGTGAGAGGGGGACGGTCTGAGACCGGGAATGAGAAGGTTGCGAAAGTATGACGAAGTACAAATCAACAGTTTGTACGACGACATACGTTTTATTTTGTGTTCGTTTTTGTAAATCGTTTGTTTCTTGTTGCCAAGCTCAAATGCCGAAATGGGGCGATCGTGTGTCAGGGCGGCGAATAGGCGAACTCGACTTTGCGGTGGGTCGGATGGGTCGGCGCCCTGTGCCCGCGTCGTCCCGGCGCGGCCCGGCGTCTGGGTGCGCGGCATTCGGCAGCCTGCCGAGAGGCGTCATGGCGGGAAACACAGTCCCCGGCGCGCAGCCACGACGAGGAATTGCCACGACGGGGAATTGCCACGACGGGGAATTGCCGCGAAAACGCGCGCTGGGGGGATTTGCCGTCGGGCGCTGCGGCGGGACGCGTGTTGCGCACCCTATCGCAGGGCCCGGAACCGGGAGGTCTCGATGCGGTGGGCTCGCCTTCGGATTTCCGCAGCCGCGATTGCGGCGGTCCTACAGATCCCCGGCGTCGCCGTAGCGGATAGATTGGATCTCACCACGACCGAGACGAGAACCGTCGTCTTCATCAGGACGGATCCGGACAAGCTGGCCAAGGCCCTGCCCGCGGGCTGGGCCGCCGTGCCGGGCTCGGGCGCCGCCAAGGACGCGAACCTCGTCCTGATCCTAATCGAGGGGCTCTCCCAGAGCGACGCGGACGGGAAGGCCGCCGCCTATCCCGACAAGTACGCCGTGTGGGGAACCTCGGCGAAGAACGCGCAGAGCGGCGCCGCCGCCTTCATGGTGATCGGCGGGATGATCGCTCCAGCGCAGGCGGCGCCGGGAGCCTATGGCGTGTACAAGCCGGCGAAGGTCGCGATGACCAGGACGGCACGCTCGAACGAGGCCGGCGCCACTCAGGTCGAGGAGACGTGGGACATGGCGACCGAGGGCGACGACCGGCTCAGCCTGAGCGCGCGCTACGAGCGCGGCGTCGCGGCCCGCGCCCACGTGGAGCCCAAGGTGTCCTCGGTCGCCAAGCCGGACTTCTACCGCCTCTACAAGGCGGATCAGGTCTCCGAGTTCGTCTATTCCGTGCCGGCCGGCCGCACGGCGAGCCGCATCGCGCTCAGCGCGAGCGGACCCCTGTTCGCGGGACTTCTCGACGGGGCCGAGGTGGTGGCGGTCGCGACCGTGCCCGCCTACCACCGCCAGATCTACTTGCCCGACTAGGGCATCGGCCCGCCCGCTCCCGGTCGCTCTCGCGAGCGGGCGGCCTGGGCGCCATCTATCCGGGGAAGGAGCCGAACGCCTCGAAGGCGTTGGTGGGCGTTGCGGCGGGCTCGCCCTCGGGCCGGTCCGCGCTCGCGTCGCCGCGGCCCTGCGCGGCCGGGTCCGTGGTCTGCTGTATCGGCTGGGTCGTTGCGGGG
>NZ_LSIX01000110.1:0-276 GCF_001556475.1 Methylobacterium sp. CCH5-D2
CATCACCCTCATCCTCGGCACCGCCGCCTTCGCGCACGGCGACGAGGACCACGGCGAGCCGATGCGGGGGGCCGCCCTGATCGAGGCGCGGGCCCCCGGCTCGGCTGACCTCGCCCAGCGCCTGCCCGACGGCTCCGTGTTCGTGCCCAAGCCCACGCAACGGCTCCTCGTCCTGCGAACGACCATGACCGAGCAGGGCAGCTTCCACCGCTCGGTCGAGCTGCCGGGCCGCATCATCCCGGACCCGAACGCCAGCGGCGTCGTCCAGTCCTCGGT
>NZ_LSIX01001110.1:0-1906 GCF_001556475.1 Methylobacterium sp. CCH5-D2
GGGGAGGGAGATCCGGCGTGTCCCGCCGCGCCCTCCTCGCCGGCCTCGGCGCGCTGCTCCTCGCCCCGCGCCCCGCCCGCGCGGAAGAACCGCCCGAAGCCCCCCTCGTCATCGATCTCGCCGCCCGCGGCCGGCGCCTCGGCCAGGCCGGCGGCGCGGTCCGCACCTTGATCGCGAAGGCGCGCGACGTGCGCTACCTCTCGGTCTACGGCTATACCCGCCTCGTCGGCTACGACGCCGACCTGAACCTCCAGCCCGACGTCTTGGAGAGCGTCACCGTGGAGGGCGGCCGCTTCACCCTGCGCCTGCGCGCGGGCCACCGCTGGTCGGACGGCCATCCCTTCACGGCCGAGGATTTCCGCTATTACTGGGAGGACGTCGCCAACGACCCCGACCTCAGCCCCGGCGGCCCGCCGGACTTCCTGATCGTCGAGGGCAAGCCGCCGGCCGTCAGCTTCCCCGACGCCCGCACGGTGGTCTACGCCTGGGAGCGGCCGAACCCGCGCTTCCTGCCCGCGCTCGCGGCCCCGCGCGACCCGCTGATCTACCGGCCGGCCCACTACCTGAAGCCGTTCCACCCCCGCTACGCCGGGCGCGCGGCGGCGGACGCGGCCGCCAAGGCCGAGAAGCTGCGCGGCTGGGCGGCGCTGCACAACCGGCTCGACGACAATTTCGAGCTGAACAACCCGGACTGCCCGACGCTCCAGGGCTGGCGGCCCCGCACCCGGTCGCCCGCCACCCGCTTCGTGTTCGAGCGCAACCCGCACTACCACCGGGTGGACACGGCGGGCACACGGCTGCCCTACCTCGACACGATCCTGATGGACGTGGCCTCGACCGGCCTCCTCGTCGCCAAGACCAACGCGGGCGAGGCGGACCTGATGTTCCGCGGGCTGGCGATGAACGACATCCCGAGCCTGCGCGAGGGCGAGCGGGCGCACGGCTACCGCACCCATCTCTGGCCGGTGGCGCGCGGCTCCGAGATCGCGCTCTACCCGAACCTCACCACACTCGATCCCCTCTGGCGGCAGCTCAACCGCGACCCGCGCTACCGCCGCGCCCTCTCGCACGCGATCGACCGGCGCACCCTCAACAACACGCTGCTGTTCGGGCTGGGCACCGAGGGCAACGACACGGTGGTGTCGGAGAGCCCGCTCTACGCGCCGGAGATGCGCACCCGCAACGCCACCTACGACCCGGCCGAGGCCGCGCGCCTCCTCGACGCGATCGGGCTGACGGGGCGGGACGCCTCTGGCATCCGCCTGATGCCGGACGGGCGCGCCCTCGAGGTCGTGGTCGAGAGCGACGGCGAGGCGAGCCTGATCCTCGACGGGCTGATGCTGATCGGCGAGTTCTGGCGGGAGGTGGGCATCCGCCTCGCGGTCAAGCCCCAGGAGCGGACGAACCTGCGCCGCCGCTCCATGGCCGGGATGACCGTGATGGTGGCGGCCCAGGGCCTCGACCTCGCGGTGCCGACCGCGATCATGCCGCCGACGGGCCTGAGCCCGGCGCAAGCGGACCACTACGCCTGGCCGCGCTGGAGCCTGAACCTGGAGAGCCGGGGCGCGGGCGGCGAGCCCTGCGACGTGCCCGAGGTCGAGCGCCTGATCGCGCTCGACCGGGAGTGGCGCATGAGCACCGACCCCGCCCGGCAGGGCGCGATCTGGCGCGAGATGCTGATGAACCACGCGGAGAACCAGTGGGTGATCGGCACCGTGGCGGGGGCGCTGCAGCCGGTGGTGGCCTCGAAGCGCCTCGCCAACCTGCCGGATCGGGCGCTGTACTCGTGGGAGCCGACCGCGCTGATCGGCGTGCAGCGGCTGGACGAGGTGTTTTGGGACCGGGCGGCGGAGCGGAACGCGGCGGCCGGCGGGGGGCGGGGATGATGCGGGCGACGACCCATCCG
>NZ_LSIX01001111.1:0-2890 GCF_001556475.1 Methylobacterium sp. CCH5-D2
GGCGGGCCCGCACCGCCGCGACGTCGATGGCCTTGAGCGCCCGGGCCAGCGCCTCCGGGTAGTCGCCGCTGTCGAAGTGCTTCCGGGTGATGTTCTCGAACGGCATCTGCCCGGGCCGCACGAGGTTCTTCTCGCGCACGATTTCGGGCGCGATGCCCGCCTCGCGGGCGACCGCGTCGAGCACGAGTTCGAGGGCGAAGCAGACGCCGGTGCGGGCCACCCCGCGGTAGGGCAGGATCGGGCACTTGTTGGTGGCGACCGACCACGTGCGGCAGCGGTAGGCGGGGAAGTCGTAGGGCCCCGGCAGGATGCTCGCCACCTGCGCGGCCTCCAGGCAGGCCGAGAACGGGTAGGCCGAGTAGGCGCCGGAATCGACGGTCGCCTCGCAGTCGATGCCCCGCAGGGTGCCGTCGCGCTCCGCGTAGGCGGTGATGCGGTAATGGTGCTCGCGGCAATTGGCGTTGGCGGTGAGGTGCTCGCGCCGGTCCTCCAGCCAGCGCACCGGGTGGCCGCAGCGCAGCGCCAGCCAGCAGAGCGCCACGTCCTCGGCGAGCAGGATCGCCTTGTAGCCGAAGCCGCCGCCGACATCGGGCGAGACGATGCGGATGCGGCCCTGCTCGATCTGCAGGCACTCGGACAGGCCGTTGCGCACGATGTGCGGCATCTGGCTCGCGGTGTGGACCACGATCTGGTCGAGGCGGTGGTCGAGCTGGACCACGGTGCCGCGGCCCTCGATCGGCGCCATGCATTGCCGCCCCGTCGAGATGGTGCGGCTGACCCGGATCGGCGCGTCGAGGGCTGCCGCGATGTTCACGTCGACCAGCGTTTCCAGGAAGACGTTGTCGCCCCAGTGCTCGTGGACCAGGGCGGAGCCGGGCTCGCGCGCCGCCAGCATGTCGTGGACGGCCGGCAGCTCCTCCAGGTCGAGCACGACCGCGGCGGCGATGTCCTCGGCCTCGGCGCGGGTGGGCGCCACGCACATCGCCACCAGCTCGCCGACCTGCCGGACCTTGTCCGTCGCCAGCACCGGCTGCTCCGAGACCTTGAAGCCGGGCAGTCCCGAGACCGCGCGGATCGGCAGGACGCCGTCGAGGTCGGCGGCGGTGAAGACGCGGTCGCGATAGGCCTCCGGCACGTGGATCGCCCGGATGCGGGCATGCGCCAGGGGGCTGCGCACGAAGGCCACGTCCTGCATCCCGGGCAGGCGGATGTCGCCGACGTACTGGCCGCGCCCGCGCATCAGGCGGTCGTCCTCCTTGCGGGGCAGCGGCGCCCCGACGCCCTCCTGGCTCATCGGACGCCTCCGAGCAGATCCTGCGCCGCGCGCACCAGCAGGCCGTCCGCGCGCAGGAATTCGTTGAGGATCGAGAAGTGGTCGGCGCCGGGCACCGGCAGCAGCGCGCCCGGCGCGTGGTGGGCGGCGCGCAGGGCGTGGAGGTTGCGCGCGTCGTGGACGAGGGCCGGCAGCTCCCGGCTGCCGTAGGCGATCGTCAGGGGCTTCTCCACGACCGGCAGGCGCAGGGGCGAGAGGGTCGCGATCTCGTCGTCGGAGAGTTGCAGCTTGTCGTTCAGGTAGGTGTCGCGGATCGGTGCGAGGTCGTAGACGCCGGAGAGCGCGAGGCCCGCGGCGACCGCCGGGTGGCCGAGATGCAGCGCGGCGAGCTGCGCGCCGGCCGACCAGCCGGCGAGCACGACCGGGCCGCCGACCCCGTGCTCTGGCCCGTGGCGGCCGAGCCAGTCGAGGCTCGCGCCGATCTCGGCGACGATGTCGGCGAGGCGCGCCTCCGGCGCGAGGCTGTAGCCCGGCATCGCCACCGACCAGCCGGCCTCGTTCAGGCCTTGCGCGAAGCAGGCGAAGTCGGCCCGCGCGTTGCGCTGCCAGTAGCCGCCATGGACGAAGACGAGGCAGGGCGCGGCGGCGCCCGCCGGGTAAAGGTCGAGGGCGGTGCGCTCGGCACCCGCATACGGGATGTCGAGGGCGGCCGGGTGCGCCGCCCGGTAGGCGGCCGACGCCGCGTTGCGCGCCGCCACCTGCGCGGCGCTGTCGGGCACGCCCGCGTTGTTGTCGTAGCACCGGCCGCGGGCCGGGGCGTCCAGCTCCGCCCAGCGGCGGCGCGGATCCGGCGGCGTCGGGTCGTCGAGGACGAAGGCGGGCATGGACACCTCGGGCACGAGCATGTCAGGCCGCGACCGCCTGGGGCAGGATCGGCGAGTCGGCCTCGAAGCGCCGGCCCGCCCGCAGGCAGAAGGCGGGGCGGAGCAGCCGCTCGGCCACGACCTTGGTGTCCTCGTTGTCGCGCAGCAGGAAGCGGCCGCGGTCGTCGTGCAGCACCGAGACGTCGGCCACGCGCCCGACCGCGAGGGCGCCGAGGCTGTCGCTCATGCGCAGCATCTCGGCCGGATGGGAGGTCACCATCGGCACCACCTCCTCCAACGGGATGCCGAGCGCCATCATCGAGCTCATCGCCTGGGTGAGGCTGAAGCGGGCTTGGCCGAGGAAGGGGTGGTTCTCGTCGTCGTGGTGCTCGTCCGGGGTGCCGGCGGGCTTCGGGGCCTCGGGCACCTCGGTGTTGTAGCCGTGCATGTCGGCGCCGAGCGTGTAGGGGATGACGCCGGCCGGCAGCGAGGCGCGGGCCACCCGGTAGGAGAAGTGGCTGCCGTGGCCGACATCGACCTTGAGGCCCGCATCCATCGCCCGCCGGATGATGTGGTGGACCTCGCCCGCCTCGTTGATGAAGCCGCCGGGATGCCGGGTGAAGGGATGGGCCAGCACGTCGCCGGGGCGCAGCAGCGGGATCACCCGCTCGACGATGGTGTCGGCGTCCTCGCCGTTGGCGCCCGATTCCGGCAGGCCCCAGAGCTGGCCGAAATGCACGTAGAGCGGCAGGTC
>NZ_LSIX01001112.1:0-14966 GCF_001556475.1 Methylobacterium sp. CCH5-D2
GCCCCGAGGCGCCCCGCACCCCGGCGGCGGCAGCCCACGCCGGACTGGCGGGGGCTCGCCCTCTCCGGGCTCGGCGGGACCGTGCGCCTCTGCCGGACCCAGCCCGGCAGCGTTCTGGGCTCGCTGGCGGTACTGGGCGCCGTCGCGGCGGTCTGCGTGAACGCGCTGGGCTCGCAGGCGGGCCGCCACCCGGCCCCGATCCTGCCGAAGCCGGCGGTGGTCGCCTCGGCCAAGGCGCCGCTGCCGAGGGAGGCCGCAAGACCTGCGCCCGAGCGTCCCCCGGAGGTGCAGCGACCGGCCGAGCCCGTCCGGACCGCCGAAGCGAGACCGGAGCCGCGCAGGGAGGCGGCCAAGCCTGAAGCCAAGCCCGACCCGATCGCCGCGCTGATCCGCTCCGAGGAGACCACGGCCTCGGTGAGCCCGAAGGACACCGCCGTGATCCAGGCCCAGCGGGCCCTGAACAAGCTCGGCTACGGCCCGCTCAAGGCCGACGGCCTGATGGGCCCGGGGACCCGGGCGGCGATCGAGAAGTTCGAGCGGGCCGCAAAGCTGCCGGTGAAGGGCGAGCCGGCGGGCCGGACGCTGCGCGAACTGTCCCAGAAGGCCGGACAGGGCTGAGGTCCGGCGCGAGGCACGGCTTGCATCGCCGCGCGGGGGCGCGCATCCCGGCGCGTCCCGAGGGTTCCCGATGCCGCGCCTGCGCTCCGACTTCTTCGTCTCCGCCCATCTGCGCCGCCTCGACGTGGCGAACATCCCGGCCGTGCTGCGCCGCCGCGGCGCCGCGGAGGCCGGTTCGATCTTCGTGAAGGTCGATCGCCTCGACGGCAGCGCCGACCTCTATGGCCCCGCCCCGCAGGCCCTGTTCGACGACGAGAATTCGGGCGACCGCCGCTTCAGCCCGCTCCTCCAGGGCTCGACGCCCCTCGACGTCGAGGAGCGGCTGGCGAAGGAGGCGCGGTTCGACTCGGATCTCTGGATCATCGAGATCGACGACCGGGCGGGACGGCATTTTCTGGATCTGGCCGAGTAGCGGGTCTCAGATCGATCCCACCGTCCTGAGCCGCGCCCGCGGGTGGATCTCGGCCTGGCTCATCACCGGGGTCTCGCGGCGGAAGCGCTCGATGATCGAGCGCACGAAGGGCCGGGACTGCGCCGAGGTGACGAGGACCGGCATCTCGCCGAGCCGGGCCGCCTGCTCGAAGCGGTCGCGCACCGTGTTGACGAACTCGGAGAGCTTCGAGGGCTGCATCGCGAGGTAGCGCTCCTCGCGCTCGCCCACGATCGAGTCGAGGAAGGCCTGCTCCCAGGCCGGCGACAGGGTGATGATCGGCAGCATGCCGTCCGGCCCCTGGTACTGCGCGCAGATCTGGCGACCCAGGCGGGCGCGCACGTGTTCCACGATGTCGCGCGGGTTCTTCACCGCGCCCGCCACCTCGGCGATCCCCTCGATGATCGCCCCGAGATCGCGGATCGAGACCCGCTCGGCGAGCAGGAACTGCAGCACGCGCTGGATGCCGGTCGTGGAGATCTGGGCCGGCACCACCTCCTTCAGGAGCTCGCCGTGTTCCTTCGGTAGCTCGCGCAGAAGCTTCTGCACCTCGACGTGGTTGAGGAGTTCCGAGACGTGCGCCTTGATGATCTCGGTGAGGTGCGTCGAGACCACGGTCGCGGCATCGACCACCGTGTACCCCTTGAGCTGGGCCTGGTCGCGAAGCCCCGCGTCGATCCAGGTGGCGGGCAGGCCGAAGGTCGGTTCCAGCATGTGCTGGCCGGGCAGCTGCACCTGGCCGCCCATCGGATCCATCGCCATGAACTGGCCGGGGAAGATCTTGCCGGTGCCGGCCTCGATCTCCTTCACCCGCACCACGTAGGCGTTGGCCTCGAGCTGGACGTTGTCGAGGATACGCACCGAGGGCATCACGAAGCCGAGTTCCGCCGCGAGTTGGCGGCGCAGCGCCTTGATCTGGTCGGTGAGCCGGTCGCCGGCCTCGCCGTTGACGAGCGCGAGCAGCGCGTAGCCCATCTCCAGCTTCAGGTCGTCGAGCTTGAGCAGGTCGGTGACCGTCTCCTCCTTGGCGGCGGCCGCGGCTGCCGGATCGGCGGGCTTTCCGTCCGCGTCGAGGGGCGGCGCCTCCTTGGCGGTCTTGGCGATGCGCCACGCGGCGTAGCCGGCGCCGCCCGAGAGCAGCAGGAAGGGCAGGATCGGCATGCCGGGCAGGAAGCCGATCAGGATCATGACGCCCGCCGACATGCCGAGCGCCTTCGGGTAGTGCGCGAGCTGCTTGCCGAGCGCCTTGTCGGCCGAGCCCTTCACGCCCGCCTTCGAGACCAGGATGCCGGCCGCCGTCGAGACGATCAGCGCGGGCACCTGAGAGGCGAGGCCGTCGCCGATGGTGAGCAGCGTGTAGCTCTTGGCCGCCGCGCCGAAGGGCATGCCCTGCTGGGCCACACCGATGATGATGCCGCCGATCACGTTGATGAAGGTGATGAGCAGCGCCGCTACCGCGTCGCCGCGCACGAATTTCGAGGCGCCGTCCATCGCACCGAAGAACGAGGATTCCTCCTCCAGCGCCGCGCGCCGGGCCTTGGCCGCCTTCTCGTCGATCAGCCCCGCCGAGAGGTCGGCGTCGATCGCCATCTGCTTGCCGGGCATCGCGTCGAGGGTGAAGCGCGCCGCGACCTCGGCGATGCGGCCCGAGCCCTTCGTGATGACGACGAAGTTCACGATGATCAGGATCGCGAACACGATGATCCCGATGACGAAATTGCCCCCCATCACGAAGTTGCCGAAGGCCTCGATGACGTGGCCGGCCGCCGCCGTGCCCTCGTGGCCGTGGCCGAGGATCAGGCGCGTCGAGGCGAGGTTCAGCGCCAGCCGCAGCATGGTGGCGATGAGGAGCAAGGTCGGGAAGACGGTGAATTCGAGCGGGTTGTCGATGAACAGGCCCGTCATCATGATCAGCACCGACATGATGATCGAGACGGCGAGCAGCAGGTCGAGCAGCACCGCGGGCAGCGGGAAGATCAGCACCGCCAGGATGCCCATCACGGCGGTGGCGAAGAACAGGTCCGAGCGCTTGGACAGCGCCTGGAGGTCCCCGCGATTGGGCATCGTGAAGCCGGAGAGCGCGCCCCCGATCCCGCCCTTGGCCGGCATTGTGGCCGTGTCGCTCATGCCCGGTCTCTCACCCGCCCTCGCGCCCGGAGCCTCCGGCTCCGGACGGACACGGCAAGATTTGCCGGGTGCATGGTTAGCGGGACGTTAATCGGAACCCCGGCGCGCGCCCGGGGCTTGTGACGGAACAGGCCGCCACGGGACAGCGCACGGAATCGAGGCCCGGCGGCGCCACACCGATCGCCCCCACGAGGATCGCCGCCGATGCGCAGCCCGCTCCTGCCCGCAGCCCTTCTGGCCCTCATCGTGACCGGCGCCTCCGCGCAGGAGCCGCAGGCCAGACCGCAGGCGGCCCCCGAGGCGCCGCACGGACAGGGCGCGGTCGGCGAGCCGCTCCAGCCCGGCGCCAACAGCTTCACCGAGGCCCAGGTGCGCGAGCGCTTCGCCAAGATGGGCTTTGCCGAGATCACCGACCTGAAGAAGACCGACCAGGGCATCTGGCAGGGCACCGCCACCCACGCGGGCAAGCAGGTTCGGATCGGCATGGATTACCGCGGCAACGTCGCCGCCCAGTAGCGGCGGCCCGCCCCACACAGACCCGGAGACAGACCATGGCCACACGCGCCGTCACGGCCCTGTTCGACGATTACGAGGCGGCGGCCCGCGCCGTCGACAAGCTGGAGGCGGAGGGCATCCCGCACAGCGACATCAGCATCGTCGCGAGCGATCCCAAGAATCGGATCGGCGGGCGCACGCCCACCGCCCGCCCCGCGGCCGAGGAATCGGACGCGGCGGACGGCGCCGGCACGGGCGCGACGCTCGGCACGGTACTGGGCGGCGGCGCCGGCCTGCTCGCCGGTCTGGGGCTTCTGGCGATACCGGGCGTCGGCCCGGTGGTGGCGGCGGGCTGGCTCGTCGCAACCGTGACGGGAGCCGGCGTCGGCGCGGCGGCCGGCGGCCTGATCGGCGGCCTCACCGGCGCCGGGCTCAGCCAGCACGAGGCCGAGACCTACGCGGAGGGCGTGCGCCGCGGCGGCACCCTGGTCACCGCGCGCGTCGATGACGGGCTGGCCGACCGGGCGCTGGCGATCCTCGACAAGCACGGCTCGATCGACCTCGACGAGCGCGCCCAGGGCTGGCGCGCCGAGGGCTGGACGGGCGGCGGCGCGACGGACGGGACGGCGTCCAGCAGCGCGAGCGGCCTGGGCACGGCGAGCGCCGCGGGCGCGGCGTCCGGGGGCCTCGGTGATCCGAGCGCGCCCGCGACCGCCGGCCTGCCGAAGACGACCGACGTGGCGCGCGAGGAGCCGGGCCGGCAGACGGGTACCGCCCCGGCGCCGGGCCAGACCCACGGCGCGACGACGCGCTGAGGCGTCATGCGGCTTCCGGCCGGTCCCTTCGCGTGTTGCTGTATCCCTCTCCCCGCCGAGCGGAGGGAGGGAGGAGCTACAGCTTGAGGCGCTGAGGCAGCGTGCCCGTATCGGACATCCCGAAACGAGAAAGGGCCGCCCCCCGGGCGACCCTTTCCGATTCGCAGTTTGGCGCGCTTCAGGCCCGCAGGCGGGTCCGGACCTCGCCGAGGCTCGACCGGATCAGGTTCTGGGCGGCGTCGCCCTGCATCCGCTCGCGCAGGATGGTCTCGGAGACCTTCACGGCGGCATCCGCCGCGGCGGCGCGGACCTGGGCCTCGGCCTGAGCCTCGGCCTGGGCGATCTTCGACTCGGCCGCCTTGGTGCGGCGGGCCACGAAGTCGTTCAGGCGCTGATGACCCTCGGCGGCGGCACGCTCGGCCTCCTCGCGGGCGCTCGCGACGATCGCCTCGGCCTCCCGCTCGGCCTCGGTGCGGCGGCGCTTGTAGTCCGCCAGCACGGCGGCGGCCTCTTCGCGCAGGCGCTTGGCCTCGTCGAGTTCGTTGCGCACGCGCTTGGCGCGGCTGTCGAGCCCCTTGGTCATCGCGCCGAAGGCCCCGGCCTTGGCGGCGAGCGCCAGGAAGACCACGAAGGCGACGAGGACCCAGAATTCCGCGGTGAGCAGCATGGTTGTGGGTTCCTACTCAGTGCGCGGTGGCGTTGAGGGCGCGCTCGACGCTGGCCTGGTCGGGGGCCTGGCCGGTGAGGCGCTCGACGATGGCGGTCGCGGTCTCGCCCGCGATGGTGCGGACGTTGCCCATGGCCTGCTCGGTGCGGCCGCGGATGGTGGTCTCGGAGGCGGCCAGACGCTGGTTCAGCTCGGCCTCCAGCGTCTTGCGCTTGGTCTCGGCCTCGGCCGAGAGCGCGTTGCGGGTCTCCTGGGCAATCTCGCGGGCCTTGCCCTGCGCGTCGGCGAGCGACTTCTCGTAGGCCGCGCCCGCGGCATCGGCCTCGGACTTCATGCGCTGGGCCTCGTCGAGGTCGGCCGAGAGCCGGGTGGCGCGATCGTGCAGGATGCCCTGGATGCGCGGCAGCGCGATCTTCGACATCAGGTAGTAGAGCAGGCCGAAGGCCAGCGCGAGCCAGACGATCTGCGCCAGGAAGGTATGGGTCTCGAAGGGCGGGAAGGCGTGCTTCTCGGCCGGGTGCAGGATCTCGCCCTTGCCCGCGTAGGTGTCGGTCCCGGGCGGCGGAGTGGTGAGAGGGTTCGGCTGCGCCATGGTCCCGTCCTGAAAGGAGTGTGAAAACAATCGAGCGCTCGCAGGTCTAGCCCGAGCGCTCGGTGTCTCTCGCGAAGCTCCCGCCGCGTCGCCGTGGCCGGAGTGGGATCCGTCGGGATCGGGAGCTTTGCGGGGAACACCTGAGCCGTGCCCGTCGCCGCGGCGGACCCGCGGCGACGGAGCGATCCCGCCTCAGACGGCGAAGAGGAGGAGCAGCGCGACGAGCAGCGAGAAGATGCCGAGCGCCTCGGTCAGCGCGAAGCCGAGAAGCAGGTTGGTGCGCTGGCTGTCGGCGGCCGAGGGGTTGCGAAGCGCGCCGGCGTAGAACTGGCCGAACAGGTTGCCGAGGCCGATGCCCGCGCCCGCCATGCCGAGGCAGGCGAGACCGGCGCCGATGTACTTCGCAGCGACGGGATCCATGAGTAACTCCTGAGGTTTCGAACGATTTTCGTTGCGCGGAGGGAGGCCGGCCGAGGGTTCTCAGTGGCCGGGGTGAAGGGCGTCGGCGAGGTAGACCGCCGTCAGCGTCGCGAAGACGTAGGCCTGCAGGGCCGCCACTAGGAATTCCAGGGCCGTCAGCGCGATGGTGAGGAAGAGCGGGAGCGGGGAGAGGATGCTCCAGGCGCCGGCGAGCAGGAGCTGCGCGACGAAGAAGGCGAAGATCTTGAGCGCGATGTGGCCCGCCAGGATGTTGGCGAAGAGACGGACCGAGAGGCTGATCGGGCGCGAGATGAACGAGACGATCTCGATCGGCACCATGATCAGCAGGAGGGGCTTGGGCACGCCCGCCGGGATGAACAGGCCGAGGAAGTGGCTGCCGTGCTTCATCACGCCGTAGATCACGACCGTCGAGATCACCAGGAAGGCGAGGCCGAAGGTGATGATCAGGTGGCTGGTCACCGCGAAGGCATAGGGGATCATCCCGAACAGGTTCAGGATGAGCACGAACATGAACAGCGAGAAGACGAGCGGCAGGAAGCGCTGCTCCTTGTCGCCGGTCGCCTGGTGCAGCGTATCGGCGATGAACTCGTAGAAGACCTCGGCCAGCGCCTGCATCCGGCCCGGCACCACCGAGCGGCCGGCAGTGGCCACGATGGTGATGAAGGCGATGACGCCGACGGCGGCGAACATGTAGAGCGCCGACTGGGTGAAGGCGATTTCCTGGTTGCCGATATGGCCCAGCGAGACGAGCGGCTTCAGCTCGAACTGGTGGATCGGGTCGATGCTGGCCGCCATGCTCTTGCTTCTGCTCCCTCGCGCGCTCGGGCGGCCTTGGCGGCCCGCCCCGGGCGGCTAACCCGAATCCGTGTCGACCCTCAAGGGCCTTTGCGATCTTTTGGGCCCCCGGGGCCGTTCGTCCCCGAGAAGCCGGACAGACGCATGATGTTGTAGACGCCCGTCACGAACCCCAGCAGCACAAGGACGATCATCCCCCAGGGTTTCGTCCCGAGGAAATGGTCGCACAGCCAACCGAGGATTCCGCCCGCGATGATGGCGGCGATGAACTCCGTGGAGAGCGTCATCGCCTGCCCGAGGGAGGAGTGCGCGGACGGCCCTGGACGCGGCGAAGGATCGGAAGAGGCCGCGGGCCGCTTGCCGTCGATCTGCGTCTCGAGACGTCTGAGCCTCGCGGAGAGTTCGCTGTCCGTGGGTGCCCGGTCTCCCTGCCCCTCGCCCTTGGTGTCGTTGCCGCTCACGGCGCGACCTCACAGTGTCGAGAGGACCCGGAAACGAGGCTTGCCCCCTTCAAGCGCGGCGCACCATAGTTTCGCCCCTATGGCGTGTCAAGGCACGGACAACATCAACCAAGTCACTGCGAAAGTTGATGTTTTGGCGTTTTCCGGGCCCGCCGGGACAGCTTGGCCCTCGATAAGCGTCGCCGCGGCGCTCAGGCCCCGAGGATCGGCTTGATCACCTTCTCCATCCCGTCGATCGTCATCTCGCCCTTGTAGCGCTCGCCGTTGATGAAGAAGGTCGGGGTGGAATCGACCTTGAAGGTGTCGAGGCCGCGCTGCTTCGTGGCGTTCACGCCGTCGTAGAGCTTCTGGTCCTTCAGGCAGGCCTCGAACTTCTCCTTGCTGATGCCGGCTTGGCGCAGCATCTGCTCCAGGGCGTCCACGGGCTTCTGCTGGAAGGCCCAGGCCTGCTGCTGGTCGAAGAGCAGGTCGGTGATGGGGTAGTACTTCGCGTCGCCGTCGCAGCGCGCCAGCATGAAGGCCGCGGTGGCCAGCGGATCGAGCGGGAACTCGCGCAGGGTGAAGCGCACCTTGCCGGTGTCGATGTAGCGCTCCTTGAGCGCCGGCCAGGTGGTGCGGTGGAAGGCGGCGCAGTGCGAGCAGGTCATCGAGGCGTACTCGATGATCGTGACCTTCGCGTCCTTCGGACCCAGCCAGACGTCGCCGAGCGGGCCGGGCTGCATCAGCGCGGCGGCGTCCACGCCCTGCGCCAGGGCCGGCAGGCCGAGCTTCGGCAGGATGACGGCCGCGCCCACGGCGAGCCCGGTGAGTTTCAAAGCGTCGCGCCGCGTGATCATGTCGTGACTGGCTCCGCTGATGGTCGGACGATCTCCGGGTCTGCGGTAGCGGGGCCGGACGGCGCTTGCAAGGCGACGAATCGACGGCGGTCCAGGCCTCGCCGGGTTACGGGGATGGCCCTGCGGCCGCGGCGATCCTCAGACCGCCTTCTCCTTGAGCTTGTGCTCGATCTCGTGGGCATCGAGGCCCGGGGCGGTCACCGGAGGCTCTGGCACGGCCGGCGTCTCGTTCCTGCCGACCGCGGCCGCGAGGCGCGAACGCTCGAACATCAGCACGATCACGATCGAGGCGAGCAGCGGCAGCCAGAGATAGAACACCCGGAAGACGATCACCGCAGCGATGACGGCGTCCTTCTGGGCGGCGTCGGTGATCTGCATCGCCGTGATGAAGACCAGCTCGAACACCCCGAGACCGCCGGGCGCGTGCGAGGCGAGCGCCAGCGAGAACGAGGCCAGGAAGATCGCCAGAACGGTCAGGAAGTCGACACCCATCGACTCGGGGAGCGCGAAGTAGATGATGCCGGCCGCGCCCAGCAGTTCCAGCGGCGCGGCGATCAGCTGGCGGCCCATGATGCCGGGGCGCGGATATTCCAGCTTGAACGCGCGGATGTGCAGCGGCGGCAGGCGCAGGACAGAGCCGGCGACGTAGAGCGCCACGAAGGCCAGCATGCCGATGCCGACGACGAGCGCGGTCTTCGGGTCGGTGAAGACGGCCGGGAGCTTGCCCTCGAGCCGCGAGAGCAGGTGCGGGTCGAGGACGAGGGTCAGGCCGCCGAGCGACACCGTGCCGAGGAAGAAGGTGAAGGAGCACAGCGCCACCAGCACCGCGACCTGCGCGGCCGAGAGCCCCTTGGCGGTGTAGGCCCGGTAGCGCACCAGCGCGCCCGAGAAGACCGAGGCGCCGATATTGTGCGAGAGCGCGTAGGTGGTGAAGGAGCAGAGCGAGACGAACAGCCACGAGATGTGGCGCACGCCGAGATGCAGCAGCGCGATCCGGTCGTACCAGGCCAGCGCCGCGTAGGCGACGAGGGTCGAGACCAGCGCCAGCAGGATCCGGTGCGGCGGGATCGCCAGGATCGCGCCCCAGATCGCCGAGAGCGAGGTGGACTTCAGTTCCTGGTAGAGGAAGTAGCCGGAGACGACGACGGCCGCGAGGCCGACGAGCGGCCAGATGAACTCGCTGATCTTCTTCATGGCACTCTCGTCCCCGGATCGGCGACCCTGATGCGCCAGGAACCGGCGCGCCGCAAGCGGGACGGGCCGCCCCTGCCGGGCGGGTGATGTCAGGCGATCGTGACCGTTTCGTGTGGGGCCCCCGGGATCGATCTCCGGCGGCGGAGCCGAACGCCGCGCGGGCGGCGGCGCATCCGGCCGGGTGTCGCGCAACGAAAAAGCCCGCCCCGTTCGGCCGGGGCGGGCTTCGGCAACGATCAGGACAGGGCGATCAGCCCTGCGGCCACTCGCGGATGTCGACGAAGCGGCCGGCCACCGCCGCGGCGGCGGCCATCGCCGGGGAGACGAGGTGCGTGCGCCCGCGCGGGCCCTGGCGGCCCTCGAAATTGCGGTTCGAGGTCGAGGCGCAGCGCTCGCCCGGCCGCAGCTTGTCCGGGTTCATGCCGAGGCACATCGAGCAGCCGGGCTCGCGCCAGTCGAAGCCCGCCGCCTTCAGGATCTTGTCGAGCCCTTCCGCCTCGGCCTGCGCCTTCACCAGCCCGGAGCCCGGCACGATCATCGCCGACACGCTCTGGTGCACCTTGCGGTCGCCGACGACCCGCGCGACCTCGCGCAGGTCCTCGATGCGTCCGTTGGTGCAAGAGCCGATGAAGACCCGGTCCAGGGTGATGTCGGTGATCTTGGTGCCCGGCGTCAGGCCCATATAGGCCAGCGCCTTCTCCTTCGACTGCCGCTTGTTCTCGTCGGCGATCCGGGCCGGATCCGGCACGAGGCCCTGGATCGAGATCACATCCTCGGGGCTGGTGCCCCAGCTGACGATCGGGGGGAGGTTCCCCGCATCCAGCCGCACCTCGCGGTCGAAATGGGCGCCCTCGTCGCTGACGAGGCTCTCCCAGTAGCGCCGCGCCGCGTCGAAGGCCGCGCCCTGCGGCGCCTTCGGGCGGCCCTTCACGTACGCGAAGGTGGTCTCGTCGGGCGCGACCATGCCGGCCCGCGCCCCGCCCTCGACCGTCATGTTGCAGATCGTCATCCGGCCCTCCATCGAGAGGGCGCGGATGGCCTCGCCCGCGTACTCGATGACGTGCCCGGTGCCGCCGGCCGTGCCGATCTCGCCGATGATCGCCAGGATGATGTCCTTCGCGGTGACGCCCGGCGGCAGCGCGCCGTCGACCGTGACCCGCATGTTCCGGGCCTTCTTCTGCACCAGCGTCTGGGTGGCGAGCACGTGCTCGACTTCGGACGTGCCGATGCCGTGGGCCAGCGCCCCGAAGGCGCCGTGCGTCGAGGTGTGCGAGTCGCCGCACACGATCGTCTGGCCGGGAAGCGTGAAGCCCTGCTCCGGCCCGATGATGTGGACGATGCCCTGGCGGCGATCCAGCGCGTCGTAGAACTCGATGCCGAAGTCGCGCACGTTCTCGGCCAGCGCCTCGAGCTGCGTGCGGCTCTCCGGATCCTCGATCCCCGCGCGCCGGTCCGAGGTCTGGACGTTGTGGTCCACGACCGCCAGCGTCTTCTCGGGATGGCGCACCCGGCGGCCGGCCACGCGCAGGCCCTCGAACGCCTGGGGGCTCGTCACCTCGTGCACGAGGTGGCGGTCGATGTAGAGGAGGCTGGTGCCGTCCGGCTGAACATCGACGACGTGGTCGTCCCAGATCTTGTCGTAGAGCGTGCGCGGGCTTGCCATGGCTTGGAGTTCGCTGTGGGGACCGACCGGGGCACCCGATGCACCCGGCTTGGAACCTCTCTTAGTAGGGGTCCGAGGCGAGAATCGGAAGAGGCGCCGCGCCGCCGCCGCGGGATGGCTGGCCGGCTTCTGTCGCACGGGTGCCGCGCGCGGGCGGCGACAACCGGCCCGGATGCGGTATGTGGAGGGATAGGCGTGCCCCGCGCGCCAGCCGGAGTCCCAACCGTGAGCGAGCCCGCCCCGCCCGAGATCCTGATGCTCCGGCCGATGCACCCGGTCGTGGCGGAGGCGCTGGGTGCCCGCCTCACCCTGCACCGGGTCGACGGCGCCGCCGACCCGGAGGCGCTGCTGAGAGAGGTCGCGCCCCGCATCCGCGGCCTCGCGGTCGGCGCGCAGACGCCGGTCGACGGCGGCCTGATGGACCGGCTGCCGAAGCTGGAGATCGTCGCCAATTTCGGCGTCGGCTACGACACGGTGGATGCGCGGGCGGCCGCCGCCCGGGGCGTCGTCGTCACCAACACGCCGGACGTGCTCACCGACGAGGTGGCCGACCTGACCCTCGGCCTCCTGCTCGCCACGCTCCGCCGGATCCCCCAGGCGGACCGCTACCTTCGGGCCGGACGCTGGCCGCAGGCGCCCTTCCCGCTCTCGCCGTCCTTGCGCGGGCGCCGGATCGGCATCCTCGGCCTCGGCCGGATCGGGCGCGCCATCGCGCGCCGGCTCGAAGGGTTCGGGGTCGAGATCGCCTATCACGGCCGCTCGCGGCAGGCGGACGTGCCCTACGCCTACCACCCCACCCTCGTCGGCCTCGCCGAGGCCGTGCACGTGCTGATCGTGGTGGCGCCGGGCGGCCCCGGGACCGCGGGGCTCATCGACGCCGCGGTGCTCCGGGGGCTCGGGCCGGAGGGCGTCCTGATCAACGTCGCCCGCGGCAGCCTCGTGGACGAGGCGGCGCTGGCGGCGGCGCTGGCGGACGGCACGATCCAGGCGGCCGGGCTCGACGTGTTCGCGGACGAGCCGCACGTGCCGGCGGACCTCGTGGCGTGCGACAACGCGGTACTGCTGCCGCATGTCGGCTCCGCCTCGCACCACACCCGCGCGGCGATGGGCCGGCTCGTGGCCGACAACCTGCTCTCGTGGTTCGAGGGGCGCGGGCCCCTGACCCCGGTGGCGGAGACGCCCTGGAAGGCCGGCGCCGAGCCATCCGAGGCGCCCGGCCCCGAGACATCCCGGAAGGTCGAGGCGTGAGACAGCTCCCCCTCGCGGCCCTCGCTGCCCTGCTGGGCCTCGGCGCGGCCGCGGCGCAGGAGGCGATCCCCGCCCAGCCGCCGCAGTTCCCGCCCCTGCTGCCTTCCGCGCCACCGGACCTCACGCCCGCCGCGCCGGAGGCACAGCCGACCTCTCCGCCGCCGGCCGATCGCCTGCCGGATCGATTCACCGGCGTCCCCGGTACCTGGGACCTCTCCCGCGACGGGACGAACCGGCGCTGCGTGATGACGCTCGGCCTCGACAACGGGCCGGTGGGGCGCAAGCTCGCCTTCCCGGCGGGCTGCCGGAGGGCGCTGCCGCTCACCGCCACCATGGTCGGCTGGCTCTACACAGAGGGCGGCGTGCGCCTCGTCGACAAGAACGTGCGCCCGCTCCTGATCTTCACCCCCCGGCCCGACCGGGGCAGCTACGGCGCGAAGGCGGAGAGCGGCGAGGTCTACAGCTTCGTGCCCCTCGATATCGCGGCGATGCGTCCGCCCGCGCCCGAAGCGGCCCTGCCCTCTGCAGCGCCGCCATCGGAGGCCGCCTCCAGCGTCGCCGGACAGTCGGCTCCGGCCGCCCTCCCCGCGCCCGCGGCGGGCGCCCCCGAGCCCGGCCTCTACGCGCTCGACCGTTACCGCGACCGCGATGTCTGCCGGCTCGAACTCGCCGGCGGTGGGGCCGTGTCCCTGATGCCGGGCTGCCGCGACAGCGGGATCGAGGTGTTCGGGCCCGCCGGGTGGAGCTTCGCCGCCGGCCGCCTGACGCTGACGGCCCGGCGCGGCCACACGGTCGGCCTGGTGCCGAACGGCGAAGGGGCCTGGCGGCGCGACCCGGAGACCGGCACCACCTTCGTCCTGCGCAGGGTCGAGCCCTGAGACCGTTGCCAAGTCCATCCCGTAGACCAGAGCTCAGCCCCGGGCCCGCGCGAGGTCCCGGACCTTTCGAAGGCCCGACGGGGTCGGCGCCCTACCCGACCTGATCCTGCACCGGCATCATGCGCTCGTGCAGGCCGTCGCGGCGCACGGCGACGTGCCAGACGGTCGCCAGGACGTGCAGGCCGACCAGCAAGTAGACCGCCCACTGCCCGGCGAGGTGGACGGACTGGAAGATCTTCTGCAGCCCCTCGTCCTTCGGCAGGCCCGGCACGGTGAAGAGCCAGAAATACGGGGTCGAGCGGCCCGCCAGCGCGCTGAGCAGGTAGCCGCTCACCGGCATGATCAGGAAGACCGCGTAGAGCAGCCAGTGGTTGATCCGGCCGAGCACGGCGAGCGCGGCGGGCATGCGCGGCTCGGGCGGCGCCGGGTGTAGGATGCGCCAGACGATGCGCACGACCACGAGGGCGAACAGCGTCAGCCCCACCGACTTGTGCAGCACGAACATGTCGCCCTTGGCCGGCGCGTCCCGGGCGAGGCTCGTCGCGATCCAGGCGAGGGGCAGCACCGCGGCGACGAGGAGGGCGGTCAGCCAGTGCAGCGCCTGCGCGACCCCGTTGTAGCGCGGCATGCCCGAGGCGGTGACGTAGGTGGGCGGCATCGTTCGCTCCGGCGCGGCCTGGATTTGATCCAAGTTAGATCCGGACGGGGCGAAGGGAATGGCCGCCATGGACGGGGCGGGCAATCGCGCTACAAACTCCGGCTCGAGGCTCATACGGATGTGGACGCCATGCCCCTGCTGCGCCGCGAGGCCCTCGTCCTGATCGGTGCCGCCCTGGCCCTACCCGCCCGCGCGGCGGAGGGTCGGGCCACGGACTTCGCCTTCGACAAGCCGGAGGGCGGCCCGCTGCCGCTCTCCGCGTTCCAAGGCCGGCCGATCCTCGTCGTCAACACCGCGACCGCCTGCGGCTTCGCCGGGCAGCTCTCCGGGCTCCAGGCCTTGTGGACCCGCTTCCAGGACCGCGGCCTCGCGGTCGTCGGCGTGCCCTCCCCGGATTTCGGAAACCAGGAGCCGCTCGACGGGCCGGCGATCGCGGAAGCCGCGCGCAAGAACCACGGCGTCACCTTCCCGCTCACCGCCAAGACCCGCGTGAAGATGCCGAACGCCCACCCGTTCTACGCCTGGGCGGCCGCCCAGCGCCCGGGCGAGACCCCGCGCTGGAACTTCCACAAATACTTGGTTGCCCGGAACGGCGCCCTGGCCGGCGCCTTCGCCACCCAGGTCGAGCCGAACGACCCGCGTGTGATCTCGGCGATCGCCGCGGAACTGGACAAGGCCTGAGGGCGCTCAGGCCGCGAAGATCGCGCGTCGCCCTTGCCAAAGCCCGAAAAACCCCCTATGCGCCGCCCCTCGCGTTCGCTCCGGCCGGGGGCTGAACGGACGGTGCCGCCTGCCGGCACAGGGCCTTGGCCCGTCGTCCCGTGTCTCCGCCTTCGATCAACCGCTCGGGCCATCATCACGGCTCGAAGGGCTTGGCGCCGGGCAAGCGTGAACGAACCGGCCCGGCGACCCGCGCAGCGCGTCACGGGCCTCATCCACGATGAAAGGCCCGAAATGCCTCTCTACGAGCACGTGCTCCTCGCCCGCCAGGACGTGACGTCCCAGCAGGTCGAGACCATGATCGACACCTACAAGGGTGTGATCGAGC
>NZ_LSIX01001113.1:0-15063 GCF_001556475.1 Methylobacterium sp. CCH5-D2
GCGCTGCGCCGCACCGGGACGCTCGCCCGCCGCGCCGCGTTCGGCACCGTCTCGCTCGGCAGTACCGCCACGTTCGCCCGCTGCGGGACGTCCCTCGCTTCCACCGCCCCGCGGCTCGCTCGCGGTGCCACTACGCGTGCCACCGGCCTCGCCACCGGGCGCCCCACCGCGCATGCCGGCCCCGCCGCCCGGAGCGGCTGGCCCGGCACCGCCAGCCCCTGCACCGCCGCCGACACCCGCTCCGCCGCCGACACCCGCTCCGCCGCCTGCCGTCCCGGCACCGGCGCCACCGGAAGCGCCTCCGGCGGCGCCCCCCTGGGCGAAGGCCATCGTCGCGCCTGCCGTCAGCAGGGCAGCCGTCATCGTGCTCCGGATGAGCTTGTTCATGGGCGCTCTCTCGTTCCGTGGTCGGTGAGGGGATCGCGGATCCTGCTCCGCCCCGCGTTGCCGCCACGCAACGGCAAGGATGCGCAAACCGTTCCGAGCAAGCACGATGGGGCTTCCGCTGGCGGAAGCCGTACGGTTCGACGGGAGCGGAAAGAAAATGCCCGCCGCGGCGGTGCCGGGCGGGCCGAAGTCTTGGGAGGAAACGCCCGTAAGGGCGAGATCTAAATTAGCACTTGGCATGCCAGTCTCCGCGTGCGCGAGCGCACGTGTCGCGGATACGTCGGAGCGGGGGCCTGCGCGGATCACCCGGCGACGGTCATCTGATCCGCCGGCCGATTGGAGCGGCGACGCGGATGGGGAGGCGATGCGCGGCTCGGCATCGCCGACGTCCGGATCGGCGATGCCCCGGAAGATCCGGAGCGAACGCCTTGCGGAGTGAGCGCGGACGGCACAGCCTGGGACGTCGCTGTGCTTGGCCCGATCAGGTTATGCCGGCGGCCGGCAGGTCGGGACGCTGGCCCCTGCGTCGCCGACCTGCTGCTCGGGTCGGACCATCCGATTCGACGGCGCCTCGATGCTCGTCGACGGCGCCGCCCACGACGGGCCCTGCACACCTTCGCATACAACGGGGCGGGGCTCGGTGGCTGCGCCGGTCGTCCCGCCCGCGCGCATGGGCCCTCCGTCGATCGCGGTCGCGCCGGGACGATGGTCCGGATGCCCGCGCAATCAGAGCCGTATCGCGCGCCGAAGTCCCGGGCGGTTCCGGGTCGTCGGAGAGCGCGGGACGGCGCCCCGCGACCAGGGGGCTGACATCATCCGAAAGGATTACCCACCAACGCGGTGTGGTGCGGGCCTCAAGCTTCGCTATTCAGTCAATCGGAGGACGAGACGGGGGTTGCGATGCGAAAGATCGGCAGGATTGCGGCGGCGGTCGAGGTTTGGAGCGCTTGGCGCGACCCGATCGAGGTATCTGTCCTGCTCTTCGGAGGCTGGCTCGCCGCCGGGCTGTTCGCAGGATGGGCCGGCGCGATTGTGTGAGGCGCCGAACGCCTGTGGGCCGGAGCGGCGCAGGAGCCTGCCTGGCCGAAGCGGAACAGTATGCGTGGCCCTATCGGGCGGTGGGGGCTGCGGTCGGAAGATCGCTCACAGCATCCGGGGCTTCAGCTCTGCCGTCCAGTTGTGGTCGGGCCCCGCATGTTCGGCGGTACGATGGCCGTTCATGTGAGCGTAGCGGCCGACATACAGTGTCGCCAGCAGGCCGAAGAGCAGGATCAGGGTCAGCGCAACGGCATCCGGATGTCGGCGGGCACGATGGATGCCGAGACAGCCCAAGGTGAAGCCGGCGGCAAGGGCAAGGGAGATGAGCGCTTCGTGAGACATCGGATCGCTCGCCGCGCAAATCGGTCGCGTTCGCGTCCCGAGGAGGCTAGCGCCGATGTGCGCTCGGAGCAAATGGACGCTTGCGCGAGCCACCGAGGTCCCGCCTCTGCTGGAAGGCAAGGCCCGGAGCGATCTCGGCAGGTTCTGCCGAGGGGCGATGATCCGCAGACACGCCCCTCGGCAGCAGGCCGGCGAGGTTACGAGCAGCCGGTCGTGCCACCGCAGGTGTCGCACTTCAGGCAGGTGCCGTTGCGGACCAGCGTGAAGTTCGCGCATTCGGGGCAGGCCTCGCCGACATAGCCCTTCATCTTGGCCTCGGCCCGGCGGTCCGCGACGCTGCGCTCGGCGGGCTCCGCTTGCGCGAAGGGCAGCGTCTCGATCGCCGCGGCCGGCTCCGCCTTCAGCGCGGTTGCGCCGCGCAGCGCGTGGACTGTGCCGCCGGCCGGTGCGCTCTGGCCCGCCGAGCCCGCGCCGACCCCGACCGTGCCGCCGGCCGGGCCGCCCTGGATCAGGGTGAGCCGGTCGGCCGAGCCGCGCACGAGGCCGCGGGAGACGATGGCCGCCGCGGGCGCGGGCTTCGCCGCGTCGCGGGTGGTGTCGCCGCTCTCGCCGCCGCCGATCACCGTGCCGCCGATCTCGTTCGGGTTGACGTGGGCGAGGTCTGCCCGGCCGAGATACGAGACCGCCAGCTCGCGGAAGACGTAATCGAGGAGCGACGTGGCGTTCTTGATCGCGTCGTTGCCCTGCACGAAGCCCGCCGGCTCGAAGCGGGTGAAGGTGAAGGCCTCGACGTACTCCTCCAGCGGCACGCCGTACTGGAGGCCGAGCGAGATCGCGATGGCGAAGTTGTTCATCAGGCTCCGGAAGGTCGCGCCCTCCTTGTGCATGTCGATGAAGATCTCGCCCAGCCGCCCGTCGTCGTACTCGCCAGTGCGCAAGTACACCTTGTGGCCGCCCACCACCGCCTTCTGCGTGTAGCCCTTGCGCCGGGCCGGTAGCTTCTCGCGGGAGCGGATGCGCTCGACGCGCTCGATCACCCGCTCGACGATCTTCTCGGCGGCCAGAGCAGCCTTGGCGGCGGCCGGCGCCTGGATCAGCGCCTCGACACCCTCGTCGGCCTCTTCCTCGTCGTCCGAGACCAGGGCGGCGTTGAGGGGCTGCGACAGCTTCGAGCCGTCGCGGTAGAGGGCGTTGGCCTTGAGCGCGAGGCGCCAGGACAGCAGATAAGCCGCCTTACAATCCTCGACGGTCGCGTCGTTCGGCATGTTGATGGTCTTGGAGATCGCCCCAGAGATGAAGGGCTGGGCCGCGGCCATCATGCGGATGTGGCTCTCGACCGAGAGGTAGCGCTTTCCGATGCGCCCGCAGGGGTTGGCGCAGTCGAACACCGCGTAGTGCTCTGTCTTGAGGTGAGGAGCGCCCTCCAGCGTCATCGCCCCGCAGATATGGGTGTTGGCGGCCTCGATGTCGCGCTTGGTGAAGCCGAGGTGCGGCAGCAGCTCGAAGGTCGGGTCGGCGAGCTTCTCGGCCGGCACCTTCAGGGTGCTCGTCAGGAAGTCGTCGCCGAGCGTCCAGCGGTTGAACACGAACTTGATGTCGAAGGCCGACTTGAGGCCCGCCTCCACCGCCGCGATCTTCTCGTCGGTGAAGCCCTTGGCACGCAAGGTCGCCGGGTTGATCGCCGGGGCCTGACCCATCGAGCCGTGGCCGACCGCGTAGGCCTCGATCTCGGCGATCTCGGACTCGCGGTAGCCCAGCGCCCGGAGCGCGTCCGGCGCGGCTTGGTTGATGATCTTGAAGTAGCCGCCGCCCGCGAGCTTCTTGAACTTCACCAGCGCGAAATCGGGCTCGATGCCGGTGGTATCGCAATCCATCACGAGGCCGATCGTGCCGGTCGGCGCGATCACGGTGGCCTGGGCGTTGCGGTAGCCGTGCTCCTCGCCGAGCGCCAGCGCCCGGTCCCAGGCGGCGCGGGCGTGCTCACCCAGGTCGGCCTGCGGGATGTTGGCGTGGTCCAGCGCCACGGGGGCGATGTTGAGGAACTCGTAGCCCTCCGCCTCGCCGTGCGCGGCGCGGCGGTGGTTGCGGATCACCCGCAGCATCGCGTCGGCATTGTCCTCGTAGGCCGCGAAGGGCCCGAGCTCGGCCGCCATCTCGGCGGAGGTGGCGTAGGCCACGCCCGTCATGATCGCGGTGAGCGCGCCGGCCAGCGCCCGGCCCTCCTTCGAGTCGTAGGGTAGGCCCATGGTCATGAGGAGGCCGCCGATATTGGCGTAGCCGAGGCCGAGCGTGCGGTACTTGTAGGAGAGTTCGGCGATCTCCTTCGACGGGAACTGCGCCATCATCACCGAGATCTCGAGCACCACCGTCCAGAGGCGGTTGAGGTGCTCGAAGGCCTCCACGTCGAAGCGCTTGCTCTGCCGATCGTACATCGTCAGCAGGTTGGCCGAGGCGAGATTGCAGGCCGTGTCGTCGAGGAACATGTACTCGGAGCACGGGTTCGAGGCCCGGATCCGCCCGCCCTGCGGGCAGGTGTGCCAATCGTTCATCGTGGTGTTGAAGTGCAGGCCGGGATCGGCCGAGGCCCAGGCCGCCTCGCCGATCTTCTCCCAGAGGTCGCGGGCCTGCGGCGTCTTCACCACCTTGCCGGTGGTGCGCGACGTCAGGTTCCAGGGCTTGTCGGCTTCCACCGCGCGCAGGAAGTCGTCGGTGAGCGAGACCGAGTTGTTGGAGTTCTGGCCCGCCACCGTGAGGTAGGCCTCGGAATCCCAGTCGGTGTCGTAGACCGGGAAGTCGATCTTGGTGAAGCCCTGGCGGGCGAACTGCACCACGCGCTTGATGTAGGCGTCCGGCACCGAGGCGCGGCGCGCGGCCTTGATCTCGCGCTTGAGCACCGGGTTGCGCTCAGGGTCGAAGCAGGCGTCGCCTTCCGCCTCGCACTGGGTGCAGGCCTTCATCACGAGCGTGAGGTGCTTCGAGACGACCTTGGAGCCGGTGACGAGAGCGGCGACCTTCTGCTCCTCCTTGACCTTCCAGTCGATGAAGGACTCGATGTCGGGATGGTCGATGTCGACGATGACCATCTTGGCGGCGCGGCGCGTGGTGCCGCCCGACTTGATGGCGCCGGCCGCCCGATCGCCGATCTTGAGGAAGCTCATCAGGCCCGACGACTTGCCGCCGCCGCCGAGGCGCTCGTTCTCGCCGCGCAGCATCGAGAAGTTCGAGCCGGTGCCCGAGCCGTACTTGAACAGGCGCGCCTCGCGTACCCACAGGTCCATGATGCCGCCCTCGTTGACGAGGTCGTCCTGGACCGACTGGATGAAGCAGGCGTGCGGCTGCGGGTGCTCGTAGGCGGTGGCCGACTTCGTCAGCTCACCGGTCTTCGGGTCGCAGTAATAATGGCCCTGGCTCGGCCCGTCGATGCCGTAGGCCCAGTGCAGGCCGGTGTTGAACCATTGCGGCGAGTTCGGCGCCACCATCTGGCGGGCCAGCATGAAGCGCAGCTCGTCCATGAAGGCCTGGGCGTCCTCTTCGGACGAGAAGTAGCCGCCCTTCCAGCCCCAGTAGGTCCAGCAGCCCGCGAGGCGGTCGAAGACCTGGGTCGCCGAGGTCTCGGAGCCGGTGCGCTCCTCCTCGGGCAGCTCGGCGAGCGCCACCTCGTCGGCGACCGAGCGCCAGAGGAAGGAGGGGACGTCGTTCTCCTCGACCTTGCGCAGGCGGGCGGGCACGCCGGCCTTGCGGAAGTACTTCTGCGCGAGCACGTCGCTCGCGACCTGGCTCCAGCCCTCGGGGACCGAGATGCCGTCGAGCCGGAAGACCACCGAGCCGTCCGGGTTGCGGATCTCGCTCAGGGCCTTGCGGAACGGGATGGCGGCGTAGGGGGATTGCCCGGCCGTGGTGTAGCGACGCTCGAACCGCATGAAACACACCTCTCCCGACGGGGCGCGACGGCCCCGTCCCACGCTCGCGCGCAGGATATGGTCCCAACTCTGGGGGCACCGGATCCGACGCAGGATGGGACTGCGGCGGGACCGGCGATGATGACGTGAAGGTGCCCGCGCGAGCCCTGAACCCCTTGGCCGAGCCGCCCGGACCATGACCCGGAGATTAACGCCGGGGCCGCCTTCACGTCAACAAGTGGTGTGCCGGCTCCGAGTTCCACGCTAGATGTGGTAGGAGAAGCGAAATCCCTGTGGATATCGCGCAGCGCTTGGCTAAGTGCTCTTTCGGCTTCCCGGATTCGGTTCCGGAAAATTTTCGATCCACAGGGCTCCGCAACCCCTGCGCGAAACGACAGTCGGCGCAGGATCCCGGACCCGTCCGCGAACCCCGGCAGCGACATTTCGGCGACACCCGGGAGGAGCGGGCGGCGGCTTTCGACTGGACTCGCTGGCCCGCGCTGACCATAACCCGCCCGAAGCCTCGCGCCCGCGCGGGGACTCGCTTCGAAGGCCCCGGGGACACGCGATGGCTCTCAAGGACACGCTGCTGCGCATCTTCACGTGGTGGAACGGGCAGACGGTCTCGCTCGCCCTCACCACCGCGCGCAGCGGCACCTATGTCGGCAGCGACGAGCTCGGCAACAAATACTACCGCGCGATGGGACCGCTGATCGACCGCTCGGTCGGGCCCGAGCGGCGCTGGGTGGTCTACAACGGCTACGCCGACGCCTCGAAGGTGCCGCCCGGCTGGCGCGGCTGGCTCTGCCACAACGTCGAGGTCCCGCCGAGCGAGGAGGACTACAAGCCGCGCGCCTGGGAGCGGCCGCATGTCGAGAACCAGACCGGCTCGCCCGACGCCTACCGGCCGAAGGGCTCGCAGCTCTCCTGGGGCGCGCGGCCGGCCGCCACCGGCGACTACGTGCCGTGGACGCCCGGCGAGTAGGGCTCGCCCTCAATTCACCACCGTTCGGGTCTTGAAGGCGGTCTCGCGCGTCTGAACCCGCGTTCCCGGAGGGCCCCGCCTTGAGCCGCATCACCGCACGCCTGTCGGGCGCCGCGCTCGCCGCCGGCCTGCTGGCCCTCGGCAGCCTTCCCGCCGCCGCCGACAAGATCAAGAACCCGACGGCCGTGTTCTCGGGCCTCGACAAGATCACCGGCCGCATCGTTTCCTTCGAGGTGGCGGTGGACGAGACGGTGCAGTTCGGCGCGCTCCAGCTCACCCCGCGGGTCTGCTACACGCGGCCCCCCACCGAGAGCGCCAAGACCACCGCCTTCCTAGAGGTCGACGAGGTCACGCTCGACAACAAGTACCGCCGCATCTTCACCGGCTGGATGTTCGCCGCGAGCCCGGGGCTGCACGCGATCGAGCACCCGATCTACGACGTCTGGCTGGTCGACTGTAAGGGCGGCACCGATGTGATCGCCGAGGCCAAGGAGCAGGAGGACGTGCCCGCGCTCGCCTCCAAGCCCGAGAAGACGCGCAAGGGCCGCGACCAGACGAAGACCGCCCAGCAGGTCAACTCCGCGGGTCAGGTCGATGTCGAGGCGCCGCGCGGCGTGCCGGTCCAGCCCCGCCAGAAGCCCTCGCGCAAGTTCTTCCCCTCGAACGAGGGGCCGGCCCCGGCCCCCCCGCCGCAGCAGCCGCAATCGCTGTTCGACGCGCTGTTCCGCTGATCCCTCAGGCGCCGAGCGCGGCCAACGCCTCCGCGCCGCGCACGCTCGCCGGCCACGCGGTCCAGTCCGCCTGCTCGGTGAGAGCCTCGGCCAGCCGCCGCTTGTAGACGTGGCGCGGCAACTCCTCGGCCCCGAACTGGGCGAGGTGGTCGGTGACGAACTGGGTGTCGGCGAGGCGGTAGCCGCAGGCTTTGAGCCGCGCCATCAGGTGGACCAGGGCGACCTTCGAGGCGTCGCGCACCGTGTGGAACATGCTCTCGCCGAAGAAGGCGGCGCCGAGCGAGACGCCGTAGAGGCCGCCGACCAACTGCCCCTCCGCGTAGACCTCGACCGTGTGGGCGTGGCCCTGGTCGAACAGGGCGCCGTAGAGTTCGCGGATGCGCCCGTTGATCCAGGTGCGCTCGCTGTCCCGGCGCGGCGCGGCGCAGCCCGAGATCACCGCGTCGAAATCGGTGTCGGTGCGGACCTCGAACACGTCCGAGCGCACCGTGCGGGCGAGGCGCCGGGCTATGCGGAAGCCGTCGAGCGGCAGCACGCCGCGGGCACGCGGTTCGACCCAGTATAGGGTCGGGTCGGTCGCGTCCTCGGCCATCGGGAAGATGCCGGCGGCGTAGGCCTTGAGCAGGATCTCCGGGGTGATCTCCACGCGGGCGCCGTCGTGCATGAACCGATTATGGGGCAGGCCGGCCGCTCTGGAAGGGCGCCCGCACTAAGAGGCGTAACGGATCGGGCGGGCCCCTCACAAGCCATGAAAAAGGCCGGCCCCGCCGGGACCGGCCTCCTTCGAATTTCAGGGATGGACGCCCTCAGGTCGCGAGGCCGCCCGCTTCCAGAAAACCTTCCAGCCAGTGGATGTCGTAGGCGCCGTTCTGCACGTCGGCGTTGCGCACGAGGGTGCGGAACAGCGGCAGGGTCGTGTCGACGCCGTCGATGACGAACTCGTCGAGCGCCCGCCGCAGGCGCATCAGGCACTCGTTGCGGGTGCGCCCGTGCACGATCAGCTTGCCGATCAGGGAGTCGTAGTTCGGCGGGATGCGGTAGCCCTGGAAGGCCGCCGAATCGACCCGCACGCCGAGGCCGCCCGGCGGGTGGTAGTAGGTGATCTGGCCGGGCGAGGGCCGGAAGGTGGCCGGATGCTCGGCGTTGATCCGGCACTCGATGGCGTGGCCCTCGACCCGGATCTCGTCCTGGCTGACCGAGAGGTCGCTGCCCGCCGCGACCCGGATCTGCTCGTTCACGAGGTCGATGCCGGTGATCATCTCGGTGACGGGATGCTCCACCTGGATGCGCGTGTTCATCTCGATGAAGTAGAAGCGCCCGTCCTCGTACAGGAACTCGATGGTGCCGGCGCCGCGATAGCCGAGCTTCTTCATCGCGGCCGAGCAGATGCCGCCGATCTCGGCCCGCATCGCCTCGTTGAGGGCGGGCGAGCCGCCCTCTTCCCAGACCTTCTGGTGGCGGCGCTGGAGCGAGCAGTCGCGCTCGGCCAGGTGCACGGCGTCGCCCCGCCCGTCGCCGAGGATCTGCACCTCGATGTGGCGCGGCTTCTCCAGATACTTCTCGAGATAGACCGCGTCGTCTCCGAAGGCGGCCTTGGCCTCGGTGCGGGCGAGGACCACCGCCTGCTCCAGGTCGGCCTCGGTGCGGGCGACCTTCATGCCGCGCCCGCCGCCGCCGGAGGCGGCCTTGACGAGGACCGGATAGCCGATCTCGGCGGCGACCCGCTTGGCCGCGTCGATGTCATCGATGCCGCCCTCCGAGCCCGGCACGCAGGGGATGCCGAGGGAGAGCGCCGTGCGCTTGGCCTCGATCTTGTCGCCCATCGTGCGGATGTGCTCGGCCTTCGGGCCGATGAAGCCGATGTTGTGGTGGGCCAGCACCTCGGCGAAGCGGGCGTTCTCCGAGAGGAAGCCGTAGCCCGGATGCACCGCGTCCGCGCCCGTGATCTCGCAGGCCGCGATGATCGAGGGGATGTTCAGGTAGCTCTCGCGGGCGGCCGGCGGGCCGATGCAGACGCTCTCGTCGGCGAGCCGCACGTGCATGGCGTCGGCGTCGGCGGTCGAGTGGACCGCGACGGTCGCGATGCCGAGCTCCTTGGCCGCCCGCAGGATGCGCAGCGCGATCTCGCCGCGGTTGGCGATCAGGATCTTGTCGAACATCGCGCCTACTCGATCGCCAGCAGCGGCTCGCCGAACTCGACGGGCTGGCCGTCCTCGACAAAGATCGCGCTGACCGTGCCGGCGCGCGGGGCGACGATCTCGTTGAAGGTCTTCATCGCCTCGATGAGCAGCACCTTCTCGCCGGCCTCGACCTTCGATCCGACCTCGACGAAGGGCTTGGCGTCGGGCGAGGGGCGGCGATAGGCGGTGCCGACCATCGGCGACGGCACGGCGCCGGGATGCGCCCGGGGCGAGGCGGGAGCGGGTGCCGGGGCCGGCGCGCCCGGGGCTGCGGCAGGCGCGAGCGCGGCCACGGGGGCGGGCGCGGCCACCTGCACGCTCACCGGCTCCAGGCGGCGCACGACGCGGATGCGCAGGTCCCCCTTCTCCACCTCGATCTCGGAGAGGCCGGTCTCGGTGACGAGGTTGGCCAACTCGCGCACGAGGTCGGGGTCGATGGGGTCGTGCTTGGGCATCGGGGCGGGGTCTTTCACGGCGATGTCGGTTGGGTCGGGGTGCCGCTCCGGGCGGCCAGCAGGCGTGCCAGCGCGTCGAGGCCGAGGCTGTAGCTCATCGGGCCGAAGCCGCAGATCACGCCCGCGCAGACGGGAGCGAGGAAGGAGTGGTGGCGAAACGCCTCGCGGGCGTGGACGTTCGAGAGATGGATCTCGATCGCGAGCGCGCCGCTGCCGCTGATCGCGTCGCGGAGCGCCACGGAGGTGTGGGTGTAGGCGGCGGCGTTGATCAGCACGCCCGCGCCCGCGAGACCCGCCTCCTGCACGAAGCCGACGAGTTCGCCCTCGTGGTTCGTCTGCCGGAAGGTCAGCGCGACGCCGAGCGTCGCGGCCTGCGCGCGCAGGTCGCGCTCGATGTCGGCCAGCGTCGCGGTGCCGTAGATGCCGGGCTCGCGGCGGCCGAGCAGGTTGAGGTTCGGCCCGTTGAGGACGTGGATCGGGATCATGGAACCGTCGGGTCGGCCCGGTAGGGGAGGCGGGCCGCTCTTAAACGAAGGCGCGCGGGCGCCACAAGGGCGCGCCGCGTGGATGTGGGCCGCGTGCCGGACCGCTCAGCAGGAGGCGTGCCCGCACTGGCGCACGTCCGCGATGGTCTTGCGGATCGGATCGACGCCGACGGCGCCCGGGATGATCTCCTCGCCGATGACGAAGGCCGGCGTGCCGGAGAGCCCGAGCTTGTCGCCGAGGCCGCGGTTCTCGGCGAGCGCCGCCTTCACCTCCGGCCCGGCCGCGTCCCGCTGGATGCGGGCGACGTCGAGGCCCATCTCCTTGGCCACCTGGAGCGCGCGGGCGCCGTTCACCCGGCCCTTCGACTCCAAGAGCTTCTGGTGGAACTCGAACAGCTTCTCGCCCTTGGCCTGTTGCTTGACCGCGAGCGCGATCTGGCTCGCTTCCAGCGATTCCGGGCCGAGCACCGGGAAGTCCTTGATCACGACGCGCAGCTTCGGGTCGGTCTTGATCAGGGTCTGGATGTCGCCGAGCGCCTTGCGGCAGTAGCCGCAATTGTAGTCGAAGAACTCCACCAGGGTGACGTCGCCGTTCGGGTTGCCGGCGACCACGTCGTGCGGGCCGTTGTGGAGCGCGTCCTTCGCCTCCTTGAGCGCGGCGGCCTGGGCGAGGCGCTGCGTCTCCATCTGGCGGCGCTCGCCCTCGGCGATCGCCTCCTGCAGGACGTCGGGGTTCTTGATCAGGTATTCCTTCACGATCGACTCGATCGCCTGCCGCTGCTGATCGCTGAAGACCGGCGCGGCGGAGGAGGCGGGCTCCTGGGCCAGGGCGGACCGGGTCGAGACGGGCGCAGCCCCGAGGGCGAGCGTCAGGGCCAGGATCGAGACGGAACGGGAGACAGGCATACGTCCTCGCTGCGCGCGGGGGCGCCGGCCGGGCCGGCCGGCGAAAGCGCGATTCAGGTAGGCGTCCGGTTAGGCCTTTTCACGGCGGACGGTCAAATCGCGGGCCCGTCCGCCGCCCGCACGGCACACCGTCCCTTGCGCCGCCCAGCAAACTCGGTCCTCTGGCGCCCGCAACCCGCGGATGGAAACGCCATGCTCCTCCCCTCGCGCCGCGTCGCGGCGGTCGCCCCCTTCCTCGCCATGGACGTGATGACGGCCGCCGCCGCCCGGGAGCGGGCCGGCGGCAGCGTGGTCCACATGGAGGTCGGCCAGCCCTCCGCCCCCGCGCCCCGGGCGGTGATCGCGGCGGCGCAAGGGGCCCTGGCGCACGGCCGGGTGCCTTACACCGAGGCCCTCGGGCTGCCGGCCCTGCGGGAGCGGATCGCCCGGGACTACCGCGACCGCTACGGCGTCGATGTGGCCCCGGAGCGGGTCGTCGTCACCACCGGCTCGTCGGCAGGCTTCATCCTGGCCTTCATGAGCCTGTTCGACGCGGGCGCCCGGGTCGGCGTTCCGCAGCCCGGCTACCCGGCCTATCGCAGCATCCTCGCGGCCCTCGACCTCGTGGCGACGCCGATGGTGCTGCGGGCCGAGGACCGCTTCGCCCCGACGGCGGAGCTGCTGCGGGCGGTGCACGCCCAGGCCCGGCTCTCGGGCGTCCTGGTGATGAGCCCGGCCAACCCCTCCGGCACGGTGATCGCGCCGGACGCTCTGCGCGCCCTCTGCGCCGCGGCGCGCGACCTCAGCCTGCCGTTCATCTCCGACGAGATCTACCACGGGCTCGGCTACGACGGCCTGCCGAGCGCGACCGCGCTGCAGTTCGACGCGGACGCGATCGTGATCAACTCGTTCTCGAAATACCACTGCATGACCGGCTGGCGCGTCGGCTGGATGGTGGTGCCCGACAGCCTCGTGCGGCCGATCGAGCGGCTGGCGCAGAACCTCTACATCTCAGCCCCCTACCTCTCGCAGGTGGGCGCGCTCGCGGCTTTCGAGGCGGGCGAGGAACTCGACGCGGTGCGCGACGGCTACGCCCGCAACCGGGCGATCCTGCTCGACGCCTTGCCCGGGCTCGGGCTCGGGCGGACGCATCCGGCGGACGGGGCCTTCTACCTCTACGCCGACGTCTCCGACCTCACGGACGACGCCGCGGAGTTCTGCCGCCGCATGCTGGCGGAGGCGGGCGTCGCGGCGACCCCGGGACTCGATTTCGACCCGGCGGAGGGCGCGCACCATGTGCGCTTCTCCTTCGCGGGCTCGGAGGACGATTGCCGCGAGGCGGTGCGGCGCCTGCGCGGCTGGCTCGGCTGAGGCAGGTCCCGGTTCCCGGAGGTCCGAGACCTTTGGCGGGGCCGGGGCGGAGCCCGGGGATCATGGCTCGGGGGTGCCGCCCCGAGACCCCGCCGAAGGGCTGCCGCCCTTCGGGATCCCGCGTCTCAGGCCGCCCGCGCGAAGGCCGCCTCGGCGGCCTTCACGGCCTCGGCCAGATGGGCCTCGAAGGCCTGGAAGGCGCCGGCCGCCTCGCCCCAGGCGGCGGCCCGGATGTGCCCGGCCATCGCATCGGCCTTGGCGCCGGCCTCGGTGAGGGCGGTGCGGACGGCCGGCGGCATCTCCGCGTCGGGCCGCACCGCGAGCGCCGCCGCCTCCTGCGCCTGCGCCAGGCCGACGAGGCAGGCGGCGAGCCGGCGGCGCCAGGCCGCGCAGTCGGCCGGCAACCGGCCGAGCCGCACGAGGCGCGCGTCGCCCGGCTGACGGTCGAGCAGCGAGCGGCTCATCCCCTCCAGCGCGTCGAGGCGGCCGATGGCGTCGCCGATCTCGCGGCGGGACTTCTCGGTGCCGGCGGCGATGTTGCCGACGTTGGCGGCGATCTCGCCCGTGGCGGTGATCTGCTGCTCCATGATCCCCACCATGGCGCGCATCTCGGAGGCCGCCGCGGCCACCGCCGCGCTCTCGCTCTCGACGCGGGCGTTGACCCGGGTCATCACCTCGGAGCCGGCCGTGACGGCGGCGCGGCTGTGCTCGACCGCGTCGTGCATCGCCGACAGCTCGCCCTGCAGCGCCGTGAGGCGGGCCCGGATCTCGTCGGTGGCCTTCGCGGTCTGGGCCGAGAGGGCCTTGACCTCGCCGGCCACCACCGCGAAGCCGCGGCCCGCCTCGCCGGCGCGGGCCGCCTCGATGGTAGCGTTCAGCGCCAGCAGGTTGGTCTGGGCCGAGATCGCCGCGATGGCGCTCGCCATCTCCTCGATCCGGCGCGCGGCCGCCGCGAAGCCGTCGAGGCAGCCGCCGATCTCGGTGGAGCGCGCCTCGATCACCTGCATCCGCTCGGCGGCGAGCCGCATGTCGGCGGCGCACTCGCCGATGCCGACCCGGGCCCGCTCGGCGGTCTCGGCGGAGGTCTGAGAGCGGGCCGCGACCTCGCTCGTGGTGGCGGCGAGTTCCTCGCCCGCCGCGGCGATCAGCCGGGCCTGCTCGGAGATCTGCGCGGAGTCGTGGGTGATCCAGCCGATCGAGGTGCCGGCCTCCGAGGCGGCCGCCGAGAGGCTCGCCTGCAGCCGCAGCATCGTGGCGTCGAGCGCGGGCGGTTCGGGTGGCGCGGGAGCCTCGATCACCGCGGGCGCGGCATCGAGCACGGCCGGCGGCAGCTCCGCAGGCCGGCTTCCGCGGAACAGTGCGAACATGGTGGGACCCCTCAGACTTCTCGTTCTGAAGGGCATCTTCCCGCAAGGCCCTCAACCGTCAGTTAAAGCCATCGGGTGTCCCCAAAGGGGCTTAACACGGATTTGATCTCTCGGGGCGAACTTAAGCACGCTCAGGTTGTGCCGCCCTGCGAGGCCGGGAGCGCCCTGCGAGGCCGGGAGCGCCCCGCGAGGCCCCGGAACGCGCGGCGGGGCCCGGCGAACCGGGCCCCGCTGGGCTGCGGACGGCGCGTCCGCGGATCACGGTGGCGGAGCGCTAGGCCCGCGCCTCACTCGCCGGTCAGGGCCGCCTTGGTGCGCGACCACCAGCCGGCGCGCTTGGGACGGTCGGGATCGGACGGCGCGCTCAGCACCACGGCGACCGGCTCCGGCGGCGGGGCCGCCTCGGTCCGGGGAGCCGGCTCGGGCGACGCCGCGGATGCAGCCTCCGCAGCCTCGGCCTGCGAGGCGGGCTCGGGCGCCGCGCCGGCGACCGGCAGCTCGACCGCCGTCTCCCGGGCCGTGGTGTCTCCGGCGTCGGGCGCCTCGACCGTCGCGGCCAGGACCTCGGCGCTCACCGGCTCCTCCGGCGACAGGACCGCGACGGCGTCGGGCTCGGCCTCGTCCGCATCGGTCTCGTCCGAGGCGGCGGCCTCGCGGCCGCGGCCCTCCGAGCGTCCGCGCCCGCCCCGGCGCCCGCGGCGGCGGCGGCGGCGGCCCTCGCCGTCCTCGGCCTGCTCGCCCGCCGCCTCGGTCTCGGCCGTGTCCTCGGACGCGACCTCCGCGGTCCCGGCGGCCTCGTCCGTCCCGGCCGGCTCGGCCTCGTCCTCCGCGTCGCCCTCGTCCTCGGCGGCGTGGCGCGGCTCGTCGCCGGCCTCGCCGTTCGCTTCCCCCGTCTCCTGGCGCCCGCCGCGGCGGCGGGCGCCAGGAGACGGGGGAAG
>NZ_LSIX01001114.1:0-3780 GCF_001556475.1 Methylobacterium sp. CCH5-D2
CCCCTCCACCAGCCACATCGCCAGCACGGCGGCGGCGAGGCCGACGAGCGCCCAGAGGCCCAGCGCCAGCGGGTAGACCTCGACGCCGCGGATGATCGCGCTGTCGCTTGGGCGGAAGCCGATCCAGTCGGCGCCGGCGAGCCTGCCGCCGCGCACGCTCTGCAGGCGCGGCACGCTGACCACGCCCGCCTCGGCCACCCGGCGGACCGATCCGGCCGCGCCCTCGGCGACGGGGCGCAGGCGCTCGGTGTCGCTGAACACGTCCGTCAGCTCGCGCGGGTTGGCCGGGCCGACGCTGACGAAGGCCACGAGATTTCCTGAGCGCAGCGTGTGCAGGCCCAGTTCCTGCGCCTCGAAGGTGGCGCTGAACAGGCCGGCCTCGGCGGGCGCGAGCGCGAGCGTCCGCTCGCGCCCGGTCGGCCCCGTGACGGTGACGGGCTCGGCCGTGTCCGCCATGGTCTGGCGCTCGACGCGGACCTCGCGGCCGTGGCCCGTCATCTGTGCCCTGAGGGCTTCCTCCTCCAGCGCCGGCTCCTTCATCAGCCAGTGGGCGAGGCGCCGCAGCAGGTCGAGATAGGGTCCACCCTCCTGGTAGCCGCGGGCCCAGAGCCAGGCGTGGTCGGAGAGGAGGAGCGCCACCCGTCCCTTCTCCTCGCGGTTGAGGGCCAGCAGCGGCAGGTTGTCGGCGCCCGAGAGGATCGGCTGCACCCCGGCCCGGGTCTGCGCGGCGACGATGCGCAGCCAGTCGCCCCAGGCCGGCGGGCCGTCCGCTTGCGCGCCCGGCAGCAGGCGGGTGACGGGGTGGCGCTGGCCGACCTGCGTCGGCGTCGCCTTGTAGGGCCGCTCGACCACGCGCCCGTTGGGGTCGCCCGGCAGGATGCCGGCGAGCCGGGTGCGGGCGAGGCTCGCAGCACCTGCGAATTCCGGACCCGCCGCGATGAGGAGCGCCCCGCCCTCGCGCACGTAGCGCACGATGTTGTCGAAATAGGCCTGCGGCAGCACGCTCTGGTTGGCGTAGCGGTCGAAGATGATCAGGTCGAAGTCCTTGATCTTCTGGACGAACAGCTCGCGCGTCGGGAAGGCGATCAGAGAGAGTTCGGAGATCGGCGTGCCGTCCTGCTTCTCCGGCGGGCGCAGGATGGTGAAGTGGACAAGATCGACGTTGGCGTCGGATTTCAAGAGGTTGCGCCAAGTGCGCTCGCCCTGGTGCGGCTCGCCGGAGACGAGCAGCACCCGCAGCTTCTCGCGGATGCCCTCGATGGGCAGCACCGCGCGGTTGTTGACGGTGGTCAATTCGCCGGGCAGCGGCTCGACCTCGATCTCGACCACGTTCGGGCCGCCGTGCTCGATCCGGGTGGTCAGCGCGAAGGGCTTGTCGGTCGCGACCGTGCGGCGGTCGATCTCCTCGCCGTCGCGGCGCACGGTGACCACGGCCGAGCCGGTGCCGCCGCGCTCCATCACCTCGGCGCGGACGGTGAGGTCCCGGCCGACGATGCCGAAGCGGGGGGCTTCCAAGAGCTTGATCTGCCGGTCGCGCTCGTCGGCGTGGCCGGTGACGAGCACGTGGAGCGGCGCCTTCAGGCCGAGCGCGGCCATCGAGGCCGGGATGTCGTGCACCACGCCGTCGGTGAGCATCACGACGCCCGCCAGCCGTTCCGGCGGCACGTCGGCCAGCGCCTGGCCGAGCGCGGCGAACAGCTTGGTGCCGTCGTCGCCGTCTCGGGCGTCCGGCACGTCGATGAAGCGGGGCTCGATGTTGGTGAGCGCACCGAAGCGGCGCTGCAGCTCGGCCCGAACCTGATCGGTCATCTGCGGCCGGTCGCCGAGGCTCTGCGAGCCGGAGCGGTCGACGATCACCGCGGCCACGTCCTTCACGGGCTCGCGGTCCTCGCGGACGAGGGCGGGGTTGGCCAGCGCTGCCAGCACCAGGGCGAGCACGAGGACGCGCAGCAGCCCGACGCGACCGCGGCTCGCGATGGCGAGCAGGCCCAGCAGCGCGACGACGATGCCGAGGCCCGCAAGCACCGGCCAGGGCAGGAGGGGGGTGAAGCTGAGGCTCAGCATGCCGATCCGGCCTCCGGGATGTCAGGACAGGGCGCGGATCGCGCGACAGGCCCCCTCTCCCGTGCGGGAGAGGGTTGGGGTGAGGGATGAGAACGTGCCGGAGCTGTCGCGACGGTGCCGCGGCACCCTTGCCGCCCAGTTCTGATAGTTCTCATCCCTCACCCTGTCCCTCTCCCGCACGGGAGAGGGGACCCGCGCTCTATCCCGTAACCGCCCGAGCGCCGTGAACGGCCCTGCGGAGCGTCGAAGATTCTCACTGCCCCAGCCGCTCGAGCAGGGCCGGCACGTGGACCTGATCCGCCTTGTAGTTGCCCGTGAGCGTGTACATCACGATGTTCACGCCCCCGCGAAACGCCATCTCGCGCTGGCGCTGGTCGCCGCCGACCACCGGGTAGAGCGGCTCGCCCCGCCGTCCCACCGCCCAGGCGGCGGCGAGGTCGTTGCCCGTGATGATGATCGGGCTCACCCCGTCGCCAGCGCGGGCCGGGCGGCGCTCGGCGCCCTCGCCCGCGGGGGGCAGCGCCTCGACCCAGGTCTGGCCGCTGGCGTAGCGGCCCGGGAAGGTGTCCAAGAGGTAGAAGGCCTTGGTGAGCACGTGGTCGGCCGGCACCGGCTCCAGCTCCGGCACCTCGAGCGTCGCCAGCATCTTGCGCAGGTAGGTGCCCTCCGGCGTCGGCGCGGCGCCGGGGCGGGAGGTCAGGCCGTCGCGGGTGTCGAACAGCACCGTGCCGCCGTTGCGCATGAAGGCGTCGATGCGCCGGATCGCCTGCTCGCCCGGCTGCGGCCGGTTCGGGGCGATCGGCCAGTAGATCAGCGGGTAGAAGGCCAGCTCGTCCTTGGCCGGGTCGATGCCGGCGGGCTCGCCGGGCTCAAGCGCGGTGCGGCTCGCCAGCATCTGGGTCAGCCCGGAGAGGCCGGCGCGGCTCGCCTCGTCCACGGCGGCGTCGCCCGTCACCACGTAGGCGAGCCGGGTCACCAGGGCCGATTCGATGCCGTTCGGCCGGTTGGCGGCGGGCTCCTCGGCGCGGGCCGGGACGGGCGCCAGCAGCGGCGCGATGAGCAGGCCCGCAACGATGAGCGCGGCCGGGCGCGGGCGCAGGCGCCCGATCCCGCCGCGGGCCAGGAAGCCGCCGAGCCACAGGCCCGCCAGGGTGTCGAGCGCGAGGAGCATCAGCGCGAAGGTGAAGAGGCCGGCACGCAAATCAAGGGTCTCGGCCCCGGCGAGCGTGCCCGTGCGGGCACCGCTGAGCTTGGCCAGATCGAGCGGCACCAGCGCGTCGCCGGGGCGCAGCGCGTTGACCGCGACGCCGCCATCCGCCGGCCCGTAGAAGCCCGGCGGGTGCTCGGGCGTGGCGCGGTCGCCGTAATCGGCCGCGACCGCCTTGGCGGAGGCCGGCGGGGAGCCCAGCGCCCCGAACCCGTCCAGCGCGAGGCGCGGGGCCAGGATCGCGGCGGGCGGGCGCGGGCCGCCATCGGTCGGCGGGGCCGAGGAGCCGGCGAGCGCGACCACACGGCGCAGCATGTCGATGAACAGCCCCGAGAGCGGCAGGTTCGACCACGTCGTGTCGGCGGTGACGTGGAACAGCACCACTCGGCCCTGCCCCCGCGTCTCGGCGGTGACGATCGGCGTGCCGTCCTGCAGCGAAGCCCAGGTGCGGGCGGGAAGATCCCCGTCGGGCTCCGCCAGGATCTGGCGGCGTACCCCGATATCGGCGG
>NZ_LSIX01001115.1:0-2329 GCF_001556475.1 Methylobacterium sp. CCH5-D2
CCGCCCGGCGGAGCCGGTCGCGGAGGGAGGGGCGCCGAGAGGAGCCGGGCGAGGAGCCGGGCGAGGAGCCGGGCGAGGAGCCGGGCAAGGAGCCGGGAAAGTGGCGGACGGGCTTGGTGCGGGCCATGAGGGATCGCCGAAGGATGCGCCGGGAGCGGACGGCGCACGGGGCGCCGCTGGGTCGTTCGGGTCGTTCGGGCGGGGACCGGGCGGTCCCTTCGGGGGCGCCCTCCCGCCTCAGCGGATGCCCTTCGAGACGGTCGAGGACATCTCGTCGGCGGCCTGGATCACCTTCGAGTTCATCTCGAAGGCGCGCTGGGCCGTGATCAGGCTGGTGATTTCCTTGACCGGATCGACGTTCGAGCCCTCGAGGTAGCCCTGCTGGATCTTGCCGTAGCTGACGTCGCCCGGGTTGCCGACGACGGGCGCGCCGGAGGCCGGCGTCTCGCGGTAGAGGCCGTTGCCCAAGGGCTCCAGGCCCGCCTCGTTGGCGAAGTTGGCGAGCGTGAGCTGGCCGATCTGCTGGTTGGCGACCTGCCCGTCGATCTTGGCGTAGACCTGGCCCGAGAGGTTCACGGTGACCTCGGAGGCGTTCGGCGGGATCAGGATCGCCGGATCGACGAGGTAGCCCTCCAGCGTCACGAGCTGGCCGGTGGCGTTCTTGTTGAAGGAGCCGGCGCGCGTGTAGTTGATCTCGCCCGCCGGGCTCGTGATCTGGAAGTAGCCGCGCCCGTTGACCGCGAGATCGAGCTGGTTGCCGGTCTGCGCCAGCGAGCCCTGCCGGTGCAGGTTGCGGATCGCGGCGGCGCGCACGCCCAGCCCCAGCATCGCGCCCTCCGGCACGGCCTCCTGGCCGGCCTGGTTCGGCACGCCCTGCTGGCGCTCGGCCTGGTAGAGCAGGTCGGTGAACTCCGCCCGCGCCCCCTTGAAGCCGGTGGTGTTGAGGTTCGCGACGTTGTTCGCGATCACTTCGAGGTTGAGCTGCTGGGCGGACATGCCCGTGGCGGCGATGGCGAGGGCGCGCATGATCGGGGTTCCTCAGATCGCCGTTCAGATCGCCATACGGCTGAGTTCGAGATAGGCGGCCACCACCTTGTCGCGGATGGCGACCGCGGTCTGGAGGCTCTGCTCGGCCGACATCACCGCCTCGACCACCTGCTGGGTCGTGGCCCGGCCCTGGATGCCCGCGATCGAGGCCGCCTCGCCCGCCCGCACGTCGTTGCGTACGCCGGTTGCGAGCTGGGCCATGATGTCGCCGAAGTCGGTCGGCGCCGCGGACGGGGCGGCCGGGATGCCGCCCGCGAGCGCCGCGGCGCCCGCGAAGGCGCTCTTCTGCACCGGCGCCGCGCTGTCGGCGCGCGAGAGCGCGGCGGCCTGGACGGCCCTGTCGAAGGCCGAGAGCGATCCGAGAGCCTCGATCATCGGTCGAATATCCTTCAGGATTTCAGGAGGTCGATCATGCCCGCCACCATGGCGCGGGCCTGCTTGATCACCTGGAGGTTGGCCTCGTAGGAGCGGTTGGCCTCGCGCATGTCGGCCATCTCGACCAGCATGTTGACGTTGGGCAGCTTGACCATGCCCTTGTCGTCGGCGGCCGGGTTGGCCGGGTCGTGCTCGGTGCGGAAGGGCGCGGTGTCGTTGCCGATGCCGGAGACGCGGACCGAGGCCGCGCCCAGCGCCCGCTCCATCTCGGCCCGGAAGGTCACGGTCTTGCGCGCGTAGGGGTCGGCGCCCGGCGTCTCGCCGGTCGACTGGGCGTTGGCGAGGTTCTCGGAGACCACCCGCATGCGCAGGGACTGGGCCTCCAGGCCGGCGCTCGCGAGCCGCGTGGCGGAGAGGAGCGGGTCGATCATCCCTTCACCGCGAGCTTGAGCATCCGGTCGAAGGCCTTGACGATGCCGGTGTTGAGGCTGTGCTCGCGCGCCACCGTGCCGGCCTTGAGCAGCTCCTGCTCCAGGGTGACGGCGCTCGCGGTCTCCAGCACGTCCCAGCCGTCCCGGGCCTCCTGCACGCGGGTGCCGGCGCCCGCGCCGTCCACGTGGGCGGAGGCCGTCTGCGCCATCTCGTAGCCGGCGCGGGCCAGAACCTGCGCGAAGGGCGTGACGTCCCGCGCCTTGTAGTCCGGCGTGTTCGCGTTCGCGACGTTGCCGGCGATCGTCGCCTGCCGCACCCCGAGGTGCCGGGCCTGCATCGAGGCGAGGTCGAACAGGTAGATTCCGCTCATGCCGCCTCCTTGCCGCCGTCCCGGCGCGCGCCACGGGTCCCGGGCCCGGACGCGGGCCTCCCATGGATCAGGGGTGTAGGGCGGCAATCTTGCACGAGGCTGGCC
>NZ_LSIX01001116.1:0-2302 GCF_001556475.1 Methylobacterium sp. CCH5-D2
AGCTGGTGGCGCGGGGCGAGCTCTTCGCCAAGACGAATTACGGCCAGAACCTGCTGCGCCTCGCCCGCGAGCACGACGCCGCGCCGCCGGCCTGACGCCGGGGCGGCGGGGAACGATGCGGACCGGCGGGTGATTGCCCAGGCACACCCGCCCGCACCGTGGAGTTCCCCATGCGCCGCCTCGCTCTCGTGCTCGCCGCCCTCACCGCGCTCGGCGGTCCTGCCCAGGCGCTCGACGGCGACCAGAAGACGCCAACCCGCGGGCCCGAATTCACCGGCGTGCCGAAGGACGCGGTGCTCAGCTACAACCTGATCGGTCTCAACGTGGTCGATGGTCAGCAGAACAGCGTCGGCGAGATCAAGGACATCGTCATCGAGAACGGCAAGCTCGCCGGCTACATCCTGTCGGTCGGCGGATTTCTCGGCGTGGGTGAGCGCTACGTGGCGGTGAAGCCCGAGTCCGTCGCGCTCGGCTACGACGCCGACGGCAAGAAATGGAAAGCCATCATCGGCGCGAGCAAGGATCAGCTGAAGGCCGCGCCGGAGTTCAAGTACGAGGGCAAGTTCAACCGGACCTGAGTCCGACCGGAACGGGGTCAGGCCGGAGCCGAGGCTTCCGGGCGCTGACCCGGCTCGGGGCCCATCCGACGCCGGTCGTGCTCCATGGCGAAGACGTGGGCGTAGAGGTTGGCCACCCAGCGCCGCCCCTCGACGGTCGCGTCGAGGGCACGGATGCCGTCGCCGAGCACCGGCTCGACCTTCGACCAGAAGAAGGCCGGGTAGCCCACCGCGAGGTCGGCTGGATCGGCGTAGCCGAACTCCTTGTCGAGGCCGACCTCCGCGAACTCCCGGAACAGCGCGTTGAGCTTGCGCGGATAGAGCGGATCGCCGAGCTGCCCGATCAGGTCGGCGGCGCGCAGGAGGCCGGCCTCGCTCCCGGTCTCGGCGTGGTCGGCGTCGTGCGGCACGGGAAAGCGCGTCAGCTCGATCGCCCGCACCACGCGCTCGGCGTCCACGAGGTCGTGCCCGCCGAAGCGCTCCCGCACGGCGATCTTCGAGCGCTCGACGTGCCACGGGGCCAGCGCCGCGTCGGAGGCGCCGCGCGGCAGGGCGACGGTGTTGCCCGCCGCATCGACCACGTAGCGCCCCGGCCCGTCGCCGGAGCAGATCCCGCGCACGTAGCCGATATCGTGGTAGAGCGCGGCCAGGATCGCGTGCAGCCACGCCTCCGGCCCGACCGAGTGGCTGACGAAGCGCCCACGCAGGATGTCCTGCATCACCAGGGCGACGAGCGCGGTGTGGTCGGCGTCGTGGTAGAGCGCGTCGCTGCCGACAAGCCGCTCGATGGTGAGCCGCGCCGCCTCGTCGATCACCTCCGCGTAGCGGGGCTCGCGGCTGCCGAACATGCGCGTGTAGGTGTGGGCGAGGTGGTGACCCAGCGCGTTCGCCAGGAGCTGCGTCAGTTCCAGCATGACCCGTCCGGCACCGGTCCAAGGCCGGAAAGCGCCGGCCCGCTGAGCGACAAGTCGGAGCCGCGGCGGCGGTTGCAGGGGAGCGTGGTCGGGTCCGCGGAACTTCCCATCACGCGGCGCCGTTCGATGCTGTACGATCGCCTCACCGGACCAAGAGGTTTCCATGCTACGCGCCCGCACCGCACTCCTCGCCGCCGCCCTCGCGGTCGGCGCACCCGCTGCGGCCCTCGCCTTCGGCGGCAACAGCGATGCCGGCAGCGGACTCTCGCCCTACGCCGCCCTCAACGGCAACGACCGCTCCGCCGGCGTGAACAACGGCAACTACCGGCCGCCGCGCTTCGACCCCTACGTGCAGACCTACGGCTACGAGGACGAGCCGCGGGTCTACCGGCGCGCCCCCGACCGGCGGCCCGCCTACGGCTACCCCTACTGAGCCGACGGCGCCGGCCGGTCCCCGGACCGGCCGGATCCATGTTCGGCTCAGCCCGCCCGGCCGTCGCCCATGCCGCCCTGCAGGCGCGAGAGCTGGGCGATGTGCAGGTCGATCAACGGCATCGCTCCGCGGGCGATGCGGCGCAGGCCCGGATCCTCGCCGGTCTGCGCATAGGCGCCGTGGATCATCCGGGCCTCGCGATGGCCCTGGAGCGAGGCGGCCACGAAGGTCGCGTCGTATTGCGGGCCCGGCTGCAAGCCGGTGAGCTGTTCGAGGATCTGCGCCTTCTGTGCGTCGGTGGTCATGCCGCCCGGCTGACCGGCACCGCCCGGGATCCCGAGCGCCCCGCCCGCGATGCCGGTCGCGGCGCCGACGGCGCCCCCCGCAACCGCCAGCGG
>NZ_LSIX01001117.1:0-2503 GCF_001556475.1 Methylobacterium sp. CCH5-D2
CCCCAGGCCCGCGCGCGCGGCGTCACAGCGGTGCTCGGGCCCACCAACACCGGCAAGACGCATCTGGCCATCGAGCGGATGCTCCAGCACCCGACCGGCATGATCGGGCTGCCGCTGCGGCTCCTCGCCCGCGAGGTCTACCTGCGCGTCGTCGCCAAGGTCGGCCCCGAGAAGGTCGCCCTCGTCACCGGCGAGGAGAAGATCAAGCCGGACCGGCCGCGCTACTGGATCTGCACCATCGAGGCGATGCCGCGCGACCTCGACGTGGCCTTTGTCGCCATCGACGAGATCCAGCTCGGCGCCGACATGGACCGCGGCCACGTCTTCACCGACCGGCTGCTCTACCAGCGCGGCCGCGAGGAGACCCTGCTGATCGGCTCCGGCACGGTCGAGCCGCTGGTGCGCGCGCTGATCCCGAACGTCCACACCACCACGCGCCCGCGCCTGTCGCAGCTGACGTTCGCGGGCGAGAAGAAGATCGGCCGCCTGCCGCGCCGCTCGGCCATCGTCGCCTTCTCGGCCGAGGAGGTCTACGCCATCGCCGAGCTGATCCGGCGCCAGCGCGGCGGCGCCGCGGTGGTGCTCGGCGCCCTCTCGCCGCGCACGCGCAACTCCCAGGTCGAGCTCTACCAGTCGGGCGACGTCGACTACCTCGTCGCCACCGACGCGGTCGGCATGGGCCTCAACCTCGACGTCGACCACGTGGCGTTTGCGGCGAACTGGAAGTACGACGGCACGCGCTTCCGCAAGCTGACCCCTGCCGAGATGGGCCAGATCGCGGGCCGGGCCGGCCGCCACACCTCGGACGGCACCTTCGGCTCCACCGGCCGCTGCCCGCCCTTCGAGCAGGAACTGGTCGAGCGCCTGGAGGCCCACGACTTCGACCCGGTGCGCATCCTGCAGTGGCGCAACCCCGACCTCGTCTTCGAGTCGCTGGAGGCGCTCCAACAGAGCCTCGACGAGCACCCGCACGAGCAGGGCCTGACCCGCGCGCCGATGGGCGAGGACCAGCAGGCCCTCGAGATCCTGATGAAGGAGGACGACATCCGGGACATGGCGAGCCGCCCGGCCGCCGTGCGCCGGCTCTGGGACGTCTGCGGCGTGCCGGACTACCGCAAGGTCCATCCCCAGACCCACGCCGACCTCGTGGCCCAGCTCTACCGCTTCCTGATGCGGGGCATGGCCGGGCGCATCCCGGACGAGTGGTTCGCCGAGCACGTTGCGATGATCGACCGGACCGACGGTGACATCGACACCCTGTCGCGCCGGATCGCCCAGGGGCGCACCTGGACATTCGTGGCGAATCGGCCCGACTGGCTGCGCGACCCAGAACATTGGCAGGGCGAGACGCGTCGGGTAGAGGACAGGCTGTCCGACGCCCTGCACGAGCGCCTCGCGAGCCGCTTCGTGGACAGGCGCACCAGCGTCCTGATGCGGCGCCTGAGAGAGAACACGATGCTCGAAGCCCAGATCACCGCCGACGGTGACGTCACCGTCGAGGGTCAGCATGTCGGCCACCTGCACGGATTCCTGTTCGTGCCGGACGCCAGCGCCGAGGGGCAGGAGGCCAAGACCCTGAGGAGCGCCGCCGAGAAGGCGCTCGCGGGCGAGATCGAGGCGCGGGCCGAGCGCTTCTCCGCGGCCGCCGACGCCGCGCTCGTCCTCTCGCACGACGGCACCATCCGCTGGACCGGCGCGCCGGTGGCCAAGCTCGCCCCCGGCGACAAGCTCTTTGCGCCCCAGATCCGGCTGCTCGCCGACGACAGCCTCGCCGGCCCCGCCCGCGAGAAGGTCGAGGTGCGCCTCAACGCGTGGCTGCGCGCCTACGTGGTGCGGCTGCTCGGCCCGCTCATGGAGATCGAGACCGCGGCCGACCTCACCGGCCTCGCCAAGGGCATCGGCTATCAGGTGGTCGAGGCGCTCGGCGTGCTGGAGCGCGCCAAGGTCGCGCACGAGATGCGGACCCTCGACCAGGAGGGCCGCGGGGCGCTGCGCCGCCACGGCGTCCGCTTCGGCGCCTACCACATCTTCCTGCCCGCGCTCCTGAAGCCGGCCCCGCGCACGCTCGCGGCCCAGCTCTGGGCGCTGCGCAACGGCGGTCTCGACCAGCGCGGCCTCGACGAGATCGCGCATCTGGCGGGCTCGGGCCGCACCTCGATCAAGGTCGATCCCGAGATCGCCAAGGGCCTCTACCGGGCGGCGGGCTTCCGCGTCTGCGGCGAGCGCGCGGTGCGCGTCGATATCCTGGAGCGCCTGGCCGACCTGATCCGCCCGGCGGTCGCCTACCGTCCCGGCACCACGCCCGGCGCCCCGCCGCCCGGCACCGCCGACAACGACGGGTTCGTGGCCACCGTCGGCATGACCTCGCTGGTCGGCTGCTCGGGCGAGGATTTCGCCTCGATCCTGAAGTCGCTGGGCTACGTGGCCGAGAGCCGCCCCGGCCCGGCCATCACCGTGCCGCTCCTGCCCGCCGCCGCCACCACCCCGGCCCAGCCCGCCGCGG